>CAYHJU010000013.1:0-24100 GCA_964357175.1 uncultured Candidatus Saccharibacteria bacterium | reverse complement strand
GATTGAACCGCACCCGACATTATCAAAAGTTATTGTTCGCGCTTTTGAGGAATTCGCCACTGGAAAACATACGCTCAAAAGTTTGGCGGAGTTTTTGGCTGAACTTGGCTTGGAAACTCGGCACCAAACGCCACTTGCCAAAGCGTCTGTTTCGCGAATGCTCACCAATCAAGCGTATTTAGGTTTGGTGAAGCATAAAGGCGAATATCACGAAGGACGCTTTGAGCCAATTCTTTCCGCAACGCTTTTTGAAGCCGTGCAGGAAATATTGCGCCGTAAAGCGAAACCGCGAAAGTCAAAACAACGCCACGATTTTCCATTTACCGGACTAATGATCTGTGGCGAATGTGGAAGCGCGATCACGGCGCAATTTTCGCGCGGCAAGTGTGGCGGAATATATCGCTATTATCGTTGCACAAAAAAGAAAGGCGTTTGCTCGCAAAAATATATTCAAGAAAAAGACCTTGCCGCGCAAATTAAGGCACGGCTTCAAAGCGTTGCTATTTGCGACGAGTGGACCGATAAAATGTTAAAGCAAGTTGACGAATGGGAAAAAGAGCAAAATCACTCGTCGCAAAAGTTTGTCCAAAATCTGAAAAACAAAATTTCTGAAACGCAAGAGAAACTGGACAAATTGGTTTCCGCCTACATTGACGGCGACATTCCCAAAGAAAACTATTTGCCGAAAAAAGAGGAATTGTTAAAGCAAAAAGTTTCTCTTGCGAACGATTTGGAAGATTTTGGACAAACAGGAAAGAATTGGCTCCAACCCTTGCGTGCGTGGATTTTAGATACGAAAAAAGCCGATTTTTTGACGAAATCGGACAATTTTCACGAAATTAAATTTTTTGTTCAAAAAATCGGAACGAACCCCGCGTTTTCGGACAAAATTATTTCGTTTAATTTTGTCCAACCTTTTGACTTTTTGGCTGAATTTACTGCGAGCCGCGCCTGCGGGCGCGGCGAGCAAACTTCTTTTTCCAATTCTTTTTCCACTTCCGAAAATTTGCAAAGTTGCGATTTGTGGACCTAGGGAGAATCGAACTCCCATTTTCCGGATGCAAACCGGATGCTCTACCATTAAGCTATAGGCCCACCTTTATTTTCGCGGATCCTCGATTTATAAATAAATTTTAGAAATGTTTTATCAAACCTTCAATAGCGGTTCTTTTTTTAAAAGATTTCAATTTTATTTCCATTTTTCTAGCGTCACTTAAAGTAGAAAACTTCTTACTGAATATAATTTTCCACGGCCTTTTATTTTTGGTAGACACAGCTTTGCCTTTATTGTGTAAAGAGAGCCTATTAACAAGATTTTTGGTTGTGCCAATATAATATGTACCAAATTTTATCGATTGTAAAATATAGAGGTAAAACATTTCAAAATTTTTATAAATCGGAACAAACCGCCTGCCGGCAGGCGGGGGCGCTCTGCCCCTAAGTCCCGATTTTATATTCGCAAAGCGAATTTATAAAATCGAGGATCCTCGACAATCTTACAAAATCAAGGATTTTGAGATTGTCGGGACTAACGGCCCTCTTTATTTTTTCCCTAACGCTAATAGTACAAGATGTTCTATCAGGTCGTCAAATGAAAGGCCTGCGCTTTGAGCGCCTTGAGGAAGCAAGGACGTAGCAGTAAGGCCGGGTAGGGCATTTACTTCCAAAATGTAAATTTTACCATCTCTGACTATCATGTCTGTCCTGGAATAGTGACGGCATCCCAATGCTCGGTGCGCAGTTTTAGCGATATCTTGCGCGCGACGCAGGAGTAAATCACTCAGGCGAGCCGGGGTAATTTCGTTTGATCCGCCGCTTTCATACTTTGAATCATAATCAAAAAAATCAGAAAGGCGGGGCACTATTTCAGTCGGCGGCAAGGCAAAAATTTTCTGATCTTTATAGTTTTCTAAAACTCCGCAAGTGATTTCCGTGCCGCTTAGATATTCTTCGATCATCACCTGATCTGAATATTTGAAAGCTTGCGCGATAAGGTTATTTAATTCCTGTGCGTTGTGTGCAATACCTACGCCAACACTTGACCCCCGATCTACCGGTTTTACCACCAAAGGAAAATCCAGCGATCCAAAATTTATTTTTTGCCTTACTTCTTTCTCTCCCCCCTTATCAAAAGCGATGTGTCGTGCCAGAGGCATATTTTCTTCCTGAAAAATCTTTTTAGAATTTAATTTGTCCATCGCCAAAATTGAAGACATGCTACCCGAACCGGTAAAGGGCGTTCCGTGATTTTCCAAAATTTTTTGCACTTGGCCGTCTTCTCCGTATTCTCCGTGCATAGCATTAAAGACGCCATCCACCTGATCAAGCGCAAACGGCGGAGAGACTTTAAAATTTTTTATATGCCACCAGCCATTTTTATCCACAAAAATCGGTTTAACAAAAAATCCGCGATTCAAAAGGGCGCGTTCAACATTTTCTGCAGTTTTCAGCGATACTTCGTGTTCGCTGGATGGTCCGCCTTTTAAAACTCCAATGGTCATAATTACATTCTATACTTTTTTTAAAAATTCTCAAAAAGCTTGTCCAGAGGACCCGCTTCCGGCACAATTTATTTGACAAAATCTTCTAGATGTATTAATAGTTTAAATAAGGACGAGAGGGAGGGCTTTAAGATGAAAAACCAGCTGGTGGAGTTTGACGCAATTGCTTGTTGTGCAATGAGAGAGGCATTTCTTGTTAATCAGGAAGAGTTTGTTCATTTAAAAAATCACATTGGAGAGGAAAACTTCAATGTTCTCACCCAGATTTTTAAGCGTACTGTTCGTATGAGCGTGTTTATGAAACCCGTCCATGTCCGCTTTTATCTTGTAGCGATTGTGGCGGAGCTTAAAAGGTTGGGCATTCTAACCCCAACGATTAGCTTGCCCTGTGGACACACAGCTTATGATCACATGCGGGCGATAGAAAGCCTAAAAAACCAAATCACCCAACCACAGAAAGTGAACTAAGGAGGCTCGCCATGAGCGTAGAAGTGGCTTTAGCGGCAATCGTACTTTTAAGAGAAACTGATGCTTGTGCTATTAAAGATGCTTTTAAAAATAATCCACATTGCATTGACGCTGTGGAGGAGTTTTTAGGAAAGGAGGCTTGCGCTGGGTTTGTAAAGAAGCTCAAACAATCCGTCCTGCTAACCCTTCCCAATACCCTAAATTCTGCAATCTTTTTTGGCACGCTGGCGACGATGGAACTTAAGCGCCTCATTGATGATCCTGCCATAAAATGCAACCACACGGCGCAGGACCATGTCCATTCTTTGTGTTTTATCATCGATTCCCTGGATTGTGCCCAAAGCTAATTTTGTCCCACTCGTTTGACGAGTGGGATTTTCTTATCCCATAATTTTCTCAGGCGGACTTTTTGTGCGACGTAAAATTTGTGGTAAGATAGACCTATATGGTAAAAATTAAAAAATTTATACAGGATTTTTTGGATGATTTGGAAATAGCGCGTAATCGTTCCAAGAAAACGAGAGAAAATTACTTGCATTATCTCAATCGTTTTTTGGAATTTTCTAAAATTTCTGACCCGTCGCAGATTGATTTGGAATTAATCAGAAAATATCACTTATGGTTGAATAGATATCAGGATAAATTCGGTAATGAATTAAAAAAACAAACACAAATTTATCATATTATCGCTCTCAGGTCGTTTTTGAAATATTTACAAAAAATGGATGTCCAAACTTTGAGTCCAGAAAAAATAGAAGTAGGTAAAATGCCTTCGCGCCAGGTTCAATTTTTAGAAAAGGACGAACTAAAAAGATTGTTATCCGCGCCCGAGGGCGACGACCTGCGGATTAAAAGGGATGGGGCGATTTTGGAAATGCTTTTTTCAACGGGGCTCAGGGTTTCTGAGCTTTGCAGGCTCAATCGCGACGATGTCAATTTGGAAAGAGGCGAATTTTCTGTGCGCGGAAAAGGCGACAAAATCAGAACCGTTTTTTTATCAGAGGAGGCCAAAGAGGCGATAAAAAGTTATTTAAAACTTCGCCCTGACATCCTGCCGGCTCTTTTTATTCCTATCCCAAAAAATAAAAACTCAGCGGCATCTTTGGCAAAAATTGAAACGTCTAAAAAATTAACTCCACGGAGCGTGCAAAGAATTATAAAATTTTATGCCGCTAAAGCGGGCATTACTAAAAAAGTCACCCCCCATATCATGCGCCACTCTTTTGCCACAGATTTGCTTCGCAATGGAGCGGATATCAGATCAGTACAAGCGCTTCTGGGGCATTCCAATATTACTACCACTCAAATCTATACGCACGTTACCGATAAACATCTGAAAGAAATTCATAAGCAGTTTCACGATAAAAACAATTAGTCTTGGCAAGTCGCGCAAGCATTGAAATTTTAAAATTTTTTGATATCGTATTATAAATAAGCCTCGTTAGCCCTGTCCGCCTTGGGCGGATCAGTTGGCTCCTATTAATAAGTATGTACAAATTAGTGATTGAAAATTAATAGAAATATATGCCTCGTTAGCTCAGTTGGTAGAGCAGCTCCCTCTTAAGGAGATGGTCGTAGGTTCGATCCCTACACGAGGCACTAAAATTAGAATCTAGGAGTTAGAATCTAGTAGTTATAATATAGAAAACAGAATGGATTTTGATTTAACTATTCAAATCGTTAATTACAAAACTAAAATCTTTCTTGAAAATTGTTTAGGTGATTTGATTAATGATTTAAAAGATTCTTCCATTAATTTCCAGATCAAAATTCTTGATAATTTTTCAGGGGACAATTTATCTGATCTAGAAAATCGGTATTTATCTGAGCCCCGCATTCGTTTTTACTACGCCCCAGAGAATAAAGGATTTGGTGCGGGCCATAATTTTTTGGTCACGCAAAGTAAAAGTAAATATATACTTATTTTAAATCCCGATATTAGATTTGTAGAAAAAGATTCTATTTTAAGATTGTTAAATTTTATTAAAAAAGACCAATCAATAAAAGTTGTTGGTCCGCAATTAGTGAATATTAAAAACAAAATACAAAAATGGGACCACGGAGAACTTTTTGGACTTTGGGCTTATATTGCTTCAAAATTAGGGCGGAGCTTTTATAAAAAAAGAGAAAAAAGTATTGAAGTCTCGTGGGTTTCTGGTGCCTGTTTTTTAGTTGAAAGGGAGATTTTTGAACGAGTTGGTGGATTTGATCAAAGATTTTTTCTATATAAGGAAGAAGAAGATTTTTGTTTAAGAATAAGACAAGTGGGCGGTAAAATCTTTTATAATCCACTTATCAAAATTTTGCATTTTAATTCTGTGGTCGCGAGAAAAAATGTTTATATGCAAGAATCCCAAGAATATTTTACTGAAAAGCATATCAAAAATTGGTTATTTTATCATTTGTCTAAAATTTTAAACAAACTAAAACCTTTTTAATCATGCCATCAAAACCTTTAATTATTGCCCATCGGGGCGTTTCGTCTTTGGAAATAGAAAACACGATGCCGGCCTTTAGAAGGGCTGTGGAGATTGGCGCGCCTATGCTGGAATTTGATGTTCAGCAAACCAAAGACAAAAAACTGGTGATTTGCCATGATTTTAATTTAAAAAGATTGGGCGGAGTTGATATAGATATCGACAAAATGTCGTTTGATGAACTAAGAGAAATTAAAATAAAAAATCCGGAAATTTCTGAAGAAAAAACAGGGTCTATACCGACACTGGAAGATTTTTTAAAAGAGTTTGTTGGAAAAATAGATTTTAACCTAGAAATAAAAAGCGTTTCCGGACATGTTTTTACGGAAATAGATCAACTTTTGAATTTGCTGGATTTTTATAAAGCGCAAAACTCTGTCTCAATCAGCTCATTTGATTTTGGTATAATGCAAAAAATTAACGCATTAAGAAGCGATTTGAAATTGGCGGTGCTGGCGAGCGGTTCTGATTTAAGGTGGTGGAACAGATGTTTTGATGAGAGGCGCGCCATAAGAAAGGCTCTTTCTGTAAAAGCCGTAAACCTGCACTTTCCTGTAAAAAAACTTCGTAAAAATTTTATCAATAAAATACACGAGGCCGGCCTTAAAGCTTTTACCTACACGGTGTATCCGGGGAAAGATTTTGAAAAGTGTCTCGAGTGCGGCGTAGATGGAATTTTCACAAACCATCCCCAAGAGTTTATTGACCCCGTTAAATAGAGCTTAGCTCTAACCTCGCTTTTAGTGAAAAGTGAGGTTATTTAACGGGGTTGACATCAACCATACAAAATCCTAAGGTTTAATCAGAACCTTGAAATAAGGAGGGGGGATTGAGGATGTTAAATTCAGGTCGCAAAGACTCAAAACCAATAAGTAAATTCGCGATTTTTCTTGGTGTGGCCGCGGGATTTATGACGTCTTTTTCTGTGGCAAGAAACGAGGTTCCAAGTGGACCATTTAATAATTTAGCGGATGCCATAATGTGGGGCGGCGTTTTTTTGGCAATCATTTTTATTTGCAAGCATTCTTTGAGGAGATTTAAGTTTTTTAATGTTGTTTACGGTTCGATTGATACGAAGAGTGCGTTGGTGGGCGCTTTTGTTTGTACGTTTGTTTATTTGATTATGATTTTTTTAACTACGAATTTGTAGGGCGAGAAAATTTAGTATTGACAATGTTTTTTTATCCCCCTATTATATCTTTAAGCGTTTCCGTGGCCTAGGGGAAGGGCGTCCGGCTCTTAACCGGAAAGTCACAGGTTCGAGTCCTGTCGGAAACGCTCAAAACAAAGCGGCTCAAAGAGCCGCTTTTAACTTTTTTAAATTTTCTTTTTTAATTCTTTTAGCGTGTCGCGTAGACGAACCGCTTCTTCAAACTCCAGATCTTTGGCCGCCGCTTTCATTTTGGTGGTCAGATTTTTAATAATTTGCGGAAGTTTGGGGTCGCCGGCAAATATAATCAGCGTTTCTTCAAGATTTTCAATATTTTCTTTTTTCTCCCCAATAATATTGGGACGGATTTTTTTAATAATCTGTTTTGGTGTGATGTGGTGCTTTTTATTAAATTCTGCCTGAATTTTTCTACGTCTTTTCGTTTCTGAAATTGCCTCTCGCATTGAACGAGTGATGGTGTCAGCATACATTATCACTTTGCCATTGATATTGCGCGAAGCTCTGCCGATGGTCTGGATTAAGCTCGTGGAGCTTCTCAAAAACCCTTCTTTGTCGGCGTCGAGTATTATTATCAAAGAAACTTCTGGCAAATCCAATCCTTCGCGAAGTAAATTCACTCCCACCAAAACGTCAAATTTTCCCTCGCGCAAATTTTTTAAAATATCCGAGCGTTCTAGCGTTTTTATTTCCGAGTGCAAATACTCTATCTTGATGCCTTTTTCTTTTAAAAAGTCGGTTAAATCTTCCGAAAGGCGTTTGGTTATGGCCGTTATCAGCACCCGTTCCTTTTTAGCAGTACGTTTTTGAATTTCTAAAATTAAATCATTTATCTGATCTTTGGCAGGGCGTACTTCGATTTCTGGATCCAAAAGTCCGGTGGGGCGCACAAGCTGCTCGGCAATATTTTTTCCGGACAAATTCATTTCATATTCAGATGGCGTGGCGGAAACGTAAGTGGTTTGGCTTACTCTTTCTGAAAATTCATCAAAATTTAAAGGGCGATTGTCCGAAGCTGATGGCAGGCGAAAACCATAATTCACTAAAGTTTGCTTGCGCGCTTTATCTCCCGCGAACATTCCTCGAATTTGCGGAATGGTCATATGCGATTCATCTATAAAACACAAAAAGCCTGCCCGCCCGCTTGATGGGTCTTTTTTAAACGAATAGTTAAAAAAATCCAACAGAGTGTAAGGCGGGGCGCCCTTGGGCCTAAACTCAAGTTGCGCGGAATAGTTTTCGATACCAAAACAATACCCTGTTTCTTTTAGCATGGCCAAATCCATTAAAGTTTTGTCTCGCAACCTCTGAGCCTCAACTAATTTTTTTTCTTTTTTAAAATATGCCAGGCGCTCTTTTAGCTCCTTTTGGATGTTTGAAATAGCCAGATTAATTTTTTCTTCCGACGCTACCCAGTATTTGGCTGGAAAAATAAAAGAATCTTTTACTTTTTTCCACACGCTTTTTTGCAAAATGCTAAAGTTGCCATCCGACTCTTCGATGTTTTTTATCTTGTCTCCCGAAAGTTCGAGTCGTAAAATTTTCTGGGCGCTGGGGGTAAAAATTTCAACCAATTGTCCGCGCGAACGGAAGCTTCCGGGCACAAAATCTATATCGTTTCTTACATATTGCAGAGAAACTATTTTTTCTAGTAAATCGTGGCGTGAGATTTTTTGCCCTGTAAATATTTTAAAGCCCATTTTTTGGTATTCCTCC
The DNA here is from genome assembly GCA_964357175.1 of uncultured Candidatus Saccharibacteria bacterium. Classification (GTDB taxonomy): domain Bacteria; phylum Patescibacteriota; class Minisyncoccia; order GWC2-36-17; family CAYHJU01; genus CAYHJU01. The sequence continues at coordinate 15,770 of CAYHJU010000013.1, read as the reverse complement.
GGAGACCCGATATTATAAATACACGAAACGGACGCTACGATTATCACGTCGCGGCGCGCCAGCAAATCTTGCGTGGAAGCGTGACGCAATTGGTCTAAAACCGAGTTTATTTTGGCATCTTTTTCTATGTAGGTGTCGCTTTGGGGGATATATGCCTCGGGTTGGTAGTAGTCATAGTAGGAAACAAAATAATGCACGGCATTTTCCGGGAAAAATTCTTTAAATTCTTGATAAAGTTGGGCGGCTAAGGTTTTGTTGTGGGAAATTATCAGTGTCGGTTTTTGGGTCTGAGCTATCACATTTGCCATCGTAAATGTCTTGCCCGATCCGGTTACGCCCAAAAGCGTCTGGTTTTTTTCTCCAGCCTCAATTGCGCGAGTAAGCTTTTCGGCCGCTTGTTTTTGGTCACCCGCGAGCTTAAAAGAAGATTTTAATTTAAATAGTTTTGAGGACATATTTCATATTAGTATAGTAGCATAGTTTTTTTATGCAAATAAAAAATCGTCCCTCAATATTCTATTTGTTGTTGATTTTAAAATTTGATATAATGTATATGAAGCTGCTTTGTTTGTCCGATATGGCTTTGTAAGTTTTAGGTCAAATATTTACTAGAGGGAATTCTACATTTTTGCGCGCTGTGGCACGCAATTGCGAATACCCACCTATTATTTAAGCTAAAACGTCATTGCAATATCAGAAAGTGAGGCAGTTTTAATTTTGTAATTTTTAATCTATTTCTTATTCTCTAATTCGCGCGAATTAGAGAATAAGATTTATTTTTTAAGACTTTTTTAAAATCAAATTGTGTTGCAATCTATAAAAATGTCTGTTTTAATAGAAAAAGAACATTTACAAAGTAAGAGGAGGTGGCGCATGTATAGAGGTTACGATGACCTTTATTGTCCCAAGTGCGGAAAAAAAGCAAAAACATTAAATCCGATATTTAGATGTTATTCAATGTGTCGTCTTGAACTTCCAATATTTCTCTGTTCAGATTGCAGGACAATTTATATAGATAGGCCAATAGTTCGAAAAATTATTAGCGAATTTCGAAAGGATGGGCCGATCTGGATGAACATGTCTTTTGAGACTATGTGTCGCGAAGTTCTTGGCAAGCTTGAAGAGTTGGCAAAAATCTATTGCGCCCCTTCTTATGGATACAAAAAAGTTCGTTTTTTGAAAAATCCTCCAAAATCAAATCCCTGACCATGCGTCAGGGATTTTTTTGTTCCAAGCAGTGAATATAAACAAATCTAAAAAAGCTGAGAGCCAACAAAATCGGGATGACCATTTAAAAAAGAAGAGGCGTCCATAGATTTTTGCCCTTCAAGTTGCAATTTTGTGACAAGCAGTAGTCTGTCAGAAGTTTGTATGACGATCCTATTTTTGTATTTTATGACAGTGCCCGCAATGTTTGGCGTGGTGCCGTTCGCCGAACTTTGAATTTTACCAGGCAAAACTTCCCCTCCTAATATTTTTACAATCAGATCTTTGCCGTCTTTTCCCCAAAATGCGTAGCTTCCGGGCCATTTTTCAAATGCATTTATCTGCTGAAGAATTTTTTTGGCTGGCAGATTAAAATCTATATGTCCATCTTCTTTTTTTATAGTTTTTACATAAGATGCCTCATCTTCGTTTTGGGGAAGAGGCTTTATTTTTTTATTTAAAAAATCTTCAATTACCGAGGGGGTGATTTTTGCCGCCAAAAAAGACATTTCCCTGGAAAGCTCCGAATAAGTGCAATTTTTTTTGATTTTCATTTTTTTCTTTACTAAAATCGGTCCATGATCAACTTTTTCATCCATTAAAATAAAAGTGATGCCTGTTTCCCTATCGCCACTTAGGAGTGCCGCTTGCAAAGGAGAAGATCCGCGATATTTTGACAAAAGCGACCCATGGATATTGATGGCGCCACAAGGGGGAATCTCCAAAAGCGCCTTTGGTAAAATTTTTCCATAAGCCGCCACTAAAAATAAATCCGGCCTCATTTTTTCTATCTGGTTTAAAAAACCTTCATCACTTAAATTTTCTGGCTCAAAAACGACCATTTGATTTTTAGTGGCCGTTTGAGAAATGGGCGACGAAGTTATCAACTGTTTTCTTCCTACCGGCTTGGGCGGGGCACTAACAACGGCATCTACCATTTTATTTTGTATGAGAGTTTCCAATATCGGCACAGAAAATTCGGCTGATCCGAAAAATATTATTTTGTATTTATTTTTTGGCATCTTTGTCTTCTTTTAGTTCAAAAAGTTCCCGCGCTTTTTCTATAAAAAGTCTCCCCTCTAGGTGGTCTATTTCGTGTTGCAGTGCCTGTGCCAAAAGTCCCTCGGCTTTTAGCTTTATTTTTTTTCCATTTTCGTCCAGCGCTTCGACTTTTACGCGCTTGGCCCTTTTTATGAAACCAAATATTTTTGGCACCGAAAGACACCCTTCCTCCAGCATATTTTTTTTGTCGGATGATTTAACAATGCGTGGATTGATGATGGTATATTTTTCATCGGCAACCTCAATAACTGCCAACTTAATATTTTTTCCTATTTGGGGCGCGGCCAAACCCACCCCGTTTTCCTCGCGCATCTTCTGGTACATTTGCTTGATTAAATCTTTGAGCGCCGGTATTTCTTTGGGCGATATTTCTTGGCACGGCTCATTTAAAATTTTTTCCGGATATTTCACTATTTTTAATTTGTTCCGCATGTTTTATTTTTTAGCTCTAATTAAATCAAGAAATTTTAAAATCTATAACGTACCGACTTCTAGTCCTGCGCTCTGAGCTTCTTGTGCGATATTAAAGATTAAGCTCGGATCCTTTTCGCTTTCCTGTAAACTCACTTTTATCTCTATTATATAAGAAAAATTACTCTTAGCCAAAAAAGGTCTGTCCGGCTGAAGCGCAGACACAAAAATACCTTTATCAATCAGATCTTTGTTTTGAAGTTTTATATTTTGCGCGAAGTCCTCAATTATTTTTTTTGCCAGGAAGGAATTTTTTGCGGACGATCTAATTTTTATAATTTGAGCAAAAGGTGGAAAATAAAATTGCTGGCGCAGTCCCAATTCCTTTTTTGCAAATTCTTCAAAAGTTTTGTGGTAAAAAGATAAAGTCGACGGATGGTTTTTTTGGCAAGTTTGCCAAAAAACTTTTTCTTTGCAGTAATTTTCAAGTTCCATAAAATTGTTCAATATTTTTTCTGTGCCGCTATAGTCAGGAATAAAAAATGCGGTATCCGAAGAAATTATCAATACATTGTCTACTTTCAAATTCGGTTGATTAAAGACAAGGCGCGTGGTTATTAAAATGCCGGATTTAGCGGACGAAAAATCACTGATTATTTTTTGAAAAGATTTTTTATTTGGCGCGAGGTTTTTATCAAGCCGAAAAATTGACGCATTAGGGAACGAGTTTTTCAAAGCGCTTTCTAGACGCTCTGTGCCCAGCCCCATAAAATTCCAGCTGGAAGATTCGCATTTTTGGCACCAATCAGGCAAGGGTTTTCTAAAAAAACAATTTTTGCAAAAAAGGCCTATTTTTTGTTCACTAATTTTTTCGGCTGAAAAATTTAGTCCGCATCTCGGGCACACAAGCACAAAGCCGCATCTTTTACAGATTACTGATTTTGAATATCCCTTTTTATTTATAAATATCATCAGTTTTTTTTCTTGGCGCAAGGAGTCTTTAATGATTGAAAGGGCGCTCTGAGAAACGGGGACATTTTTGTCCAAATTTTTTTCCTGATTTAAATCTATAATCACTGTTTTTTTAAGAAGGGTTTGGTTCAAAATTTCTGGAGCTTTCAATTCGGTGGCGCCATTTTTAAATTTAAAGTAACTTTCTAAACTAGGGAAATCATCGGCCAGCACGCAGGGGATATCGTAAATTTGGGCAAAATGTAAAATAGCTCGCTTAAAATCTACCGCTTGCCTGTAGGCAAAATTGTAAAAATTGGTAGATTCTTTTTCTAGCACCACCAGTCCTAAATTTTTCCAAGGGTAAAGCACTGCCAATTTGGTGGATACTATCAGTTTTGGAGAAGGGTTTTTTGCAAAAAAAAGTTCATTATAAATTTTCAAAGAACGCTTTTGAGGATCAAAAAGAATTGTGTTTTCTCCGAAAATATTTTTTAAATTATTATAAAAATATTCAGCGTGTGCTAGGGTGGGAGCAATGAAGAGGATTGATTTTTTCCCCAGTGTTTTTTGTATCAGGTGCGCGTACTTTTCTAACCGATTTTTTCCATAAACCCCCACACCCAGAAAGGCGCTGTGTTCATCCCCCCCCTTAGAAGTTTTATGATAATCATTTATTTGTGATTTCACAAATGTAGTATTTTGGGTGTGGGGGTCGAAATTCGCCCCATATTTTTCCAAAAATGCCGGAATTTTTTCAGGATCTTTCGGTAACCATTTTAAGGATGTTTGGATGAGCAGGTTTGGCGCAAGGTACAAATTTTTAGATATAAAAGAGATTATTTTTAGTTGATTGTAAGTCAAAACTGGGCGAGCATAGACAATCCTTTTTATGCTTTTTAAAGCAAAAGACAATTTTTTTATATTAATTTTTTGCTTGGAAATGTCTTCAGTTTTTAAAACCAAAGCAATCACTGGGCGTCTATTTATTAAAATCGAAACCAGGGCGCCTTCTTTCGCGCCATCTTTTGAGAAGTAACTTATAATCGGGGGAATATTTTTTGGTAGCCTTGCCAGGGGCGCCACATGCAATATGTTCATATTTTTATTTTAGCATAAAAATCCAATCGAAGTTTATTTTTTTGGGCGCTAATTCTTTTATTGATGTATAATAGAAACAGCAGTATAATATTATTGGTATAAGCATACGCATTATTTATAAATAATATTAAAAAATAATATGGAAGAAAACAAAAAAACATACATATTTTATATTTTAGGCGTTTTGGCCGTGGTTGCTCTGGGCGGCGCTATATGGTATGGCGCCTACCTAAAAAAGCATCCAGCTTCTGGTCCGAAAGTTTCTACTGATATTCAGGAGGCGTTGAAATATGTCCCTACCGTTCAAGTGGCTAAGCCTGGTCAGCTCCCCAAGGATTGGCCGACTGATCTGCCTTTATTTGGCAAAACCAAAATCATCCAATCTCAAAATCAGCAAAGTCCCGGGTCTAATTTTAAAGTAGAGGCGACGGTGGTATTTCTAAGCTCACAAAAGCCTAAAGATGTTTATGCTTCGTATTCTGCTTGGGCCAAGGCCAATAAATGGATTGCCGACGGTAGTTTAAGCGACACCAGCGGCTCTTTATCGTTGTCCAAAGACAAGGCATCCGTACTGGTAGCCATTAATGCATATCAGAAGACCCAGTCCATGGTCAGCATTTATTATAAAAGTTATTAATTTTTTAAAATAAAAAATATGAATAAAAAAAATAAACTATTAATACTTGTAATACTTGCCGTGTTTATCGCAACAACTTTAATCATTTCTAGTTTTGTTTTATTTGGTGGCATCAATAACGCAAAAGCCGAATGTGTTGATCCTCCGTGTGGGGGTGGGTCGTCTTACAGGCTCACTGTTAATTCATATCCGGATAGTGGAGTGTCCATAGAGCTTGGTCAATCGAGCCGCGTCACACCATTTACTCAAATATACAATTCGGGGGACACAGTTATTTTAATTGCCCCGTCTTTGGTTGGCGGAAAAAGTTTTAGTGCTTGGGATGGGTGTAGCAGCAGTCTTTCTGAGCAGTGTCACGTTACAATGTATTCTGACAGGGTGGTGTCGGCAATATATGGCGACTCTCTTGGGCCAACGGGCACATTGAATGTTTTGGCCTTGGGTAGGTCCCTGTCTGACATCAGTGGATTTTTGCTGAATTTAAGCGGAGGGTCTTCTTGGGCACCAACCTCAACTGTGGTCGACACTCAATATAGAAATACGTCCACTTCAGCGTCATCTTTAGGATCAAGTTATGCGGCTACTTATAGTTTTCCTTCTGCAAAGAATTTTTCCAATTTAACCAATCCCCTCAATAAATATTTGATAGCAGGACAATTAAACAGTGACGGAACAATTGAGGCGGGAATCTCCGCTGCAGGAAATTTGTCTGCTGGTGGAACTTTAACTTTAGCTCTGGTGTTTGAAAAGCTGGGCATTTCATCGGTTACGGATTCAAATAATTCTAACATCAAAACCATAAACACTCTTTTTAATGATTTAAATCTGGACTTAGCGCGAGCTAATAGTGTTAAAAACTTTGCCAGTGTTAGTGAGAGTTCAACTGATAAGTTGGCGGACTTTGCAAAATCATTATTTGTTATTAACAAGGCAAAGGCCTTGTGCTGTGGTACTGGCGTTCCCGGACAACAGTGCTGTGATCTTTCTGGAAATTGCCCACCTATAGGCGGTTATGCCGCGGGACTAGATTGTGGAGGTGTGCGGGAAGGAGAGTTGGGTAGTGGTAATGTTATTGAATTTTTCTACACCTATGATTTAGATAATCAATCTGGAAGCTGGCCACAATATTATCCGCTTAACTCCGCCGCAACAACTCCAGCTGGTGGACTAAACACACCACCATCTCACACTTATTTGCCAGGTAATTATACTATGGCCATTAAAGCTGAGAGGTGGATTAGTGGCTCTCTTGTAGATACAGCCATCGTCGCCCAAACCACTACTGTCGGCACACCTGTTTGTCCCACAAACCAATCAGTTACTGCTACTCCCAACACCATCGCTTTGAATCAAACTGCCGCGCTTTCCGCTCCGGCTGGGTGGTCAGGAGGTGCGTTTAGTTGTTCTGGTGTTGGTTGTTCGGGTGTGCTAAGCATATCCGGAGCAACAGGCACAGGCTTAACGTCGGGCTCAGTGGGTGTGGTCGGAAGCGGTTGGGTAGCTCCTAATGGGGCCGCCAACTGTTCGTTGCTTGGAGCCGTGGTTAATGTTAGCCAGCCGGACGTCACCCTTTCTATTTCCAGACACGCAATCAATCAATGGGTCGTTGGAACCACTAATAACCCAGGTGTTTTGTGGATCAATAAGGGCGAGAAAATAGATCTTAAGTATATCTATCAAGATTTTCCGAATACAGTCACCTCGTGTGTTCGTGACCTGGGCACTTCAAGTTGGCGTAGAACGGATGCCAATCCTGTTTCGCCCAGCGCAATATTTAGCCCCACAGAACCTATCAGCGCTGGCATCATAACTTTCAAAGTAACTTGCACCGACGGATCGTCCCCTCCGGCTAGCGCCAATGCCAGAGTTAATGTCCACATCTATCCAATCTGGCACGAGATTAATCCAGGCGCTACGCCAACGCCGTAAATAGACAGTACAAACTTTTTAGTCGAATGCGCCCCTGGCCCGCTAAGCGGACCAGGGGCGTGATAGATTTAGTATTTGTATTATAATTTTAAGTGCGGTTAAGTTTATGATAAAAATAATCAAAAATTTTAGTTTGGGGGCATTGACCACTTTTAAAGTTGGCGGCAGGGCCAAGTTTTTTGCTGAAGCCGAAAACATAGAAGACCTGAAAGAAGCGATAGATTTTGCTAAAAAAAATAAATTGACTGTAAAAATACTGGGCGGAGGAACTAATTCTTTAATTTCTGACAAAGGATTTGATGGCCTGATAATAAAATATACAGCGCGTAACATTTTTTTGGGCGACGATTATATTACAGCCGAAGCCGGCGCGCCCATGGGGGCCTTGGTGCAATTTGCTTTTTTGAGAGGCATAAAAAACTTTGCCAATTTCGCCGGTCTTCCGGGTACGGTGGGGGGAGCGATTTATGGCAATGCCGGTTCTTTTGGGAAAAACACAGGAGATTTAATCTTAGATATTGAAGCGACTGACAAAGAGGGGAAATTAAAAAAAATAAATAAAAAAAGTGCAAAGTTTGATTATCGTTTTAGTAATTTTAAAAAAAACGGCCTAATGATTTTATCGGCCAGATTTTTGGTAGAGTACGGCGACAAAAAGGAGATTTCAAAAATTATGCAGGAGTGTATGCAAAAACGCATCAAGACCCAACCCTTGTCTGAAAGTTCGGCCGGATGTGTTTTTCGCAACACCAAGACTGAAGAAATCTTGCCAGAAAATTTAAAAAAACTACTCCAGCTTTTTCCTGACCTGGAAAATATTAGCGTCAAAAGCAAACAAATTCCCTCATCTTTTCTAATAGACAGAGCCGGGTTTAAGGGCACGAAAATTGGCAAAGTGGAGGTTTCGCAAAAACATGCAAATTTTCTTGTAGCTGGTCAGGGCGCCAAAGCTCAGGACGTTGTGCTTTTGATAGAAAAAATTAAAGAGGGTGTAAAAGAAAAATTTGGCGTCGATTTGAAAGAAGAAATACAGTTCGTTGGATTTTGATTTTTATGATATTATAAAAATAAGCAGTAAACATTAATTATAAAATATGCAACTAAACATAAAAGGGACCAATTTAGAGGTAACGCCGTCAGTTCATGAATATGTGAGCAAAAAAATCGAAGATATAGCACACTTTTTTTCTGATCATCTTGAGCAGGCAACGGTTTTCGTGGAGATCGCGCGTACCACACTACACCACAACAAAGGGGATGTTTTTAGGGCGGAAATTACTATAAAAGTTGGCGGGGAGCCGATCAGAACCGAAGCGACCGCGGGAGAATGGCATGCCGCTTTTGATTTAGCAAAAGAAGAAATGAGCATGAAGGTGGCGAAATTTAAAAATAGAAAAGACACGCTTTATAAAAAAGGAGTGCGCACATTGAAGAATTTAATGCACATGTCGTCCGAAGAATCTGAAGAATAAAATGAGCTTTTTATCTAAATTATTTGGAAATAGCGACGGGCAAATATCTTTATATCAAGAGCAGGTTGAGAAAATAAACGTCCTCGAGAAAACATTCGAGGCGTTTTCTCAAACCGAACTGAAAGAAAAAACGGAAGAATTTCGCGCTAAAATAAAAGCGGGAGAAAACTCGAAAGATTTTTTGCCTGAGGCATTTGCCATGGTTCGTGAGAGTGCTAAAAGAACGCTTCACCAGAGGCATTTTGATGAGCAACTAATAGGAGGAATGGTTTTGAGCGAAGGCAAAATCGCGGAAATGAATACAGGAGAGGGAAAAACTCTATCAGCTACATTACCTGTGTATTTTCACGCCCTTTCGGGCAAAGGCGTGCATGTGGTGACAGTAAACGACTATTTGGCTTTGCGTGACGCGGTTTGGATGGGACAAATTTATCATTTTTTGGGATTAAGTGTTTCTTGTATAGTGCATGAAGCGGCTTTTGTGTATGACCCGGACTATAAAGTAGCCGACAAATTGGAGTCCGCAAATATTGAAGGCGTTAGAGATGAAGAGCGTGACAGCAAGGGTTCTTTTTTGGTAGAAAAAAGTTATTTGCGTCCGGTGTCGCGTCGCGAAGCATATTTTGCGGACATTACTTATGGTACCAACAACGAATATGGATTTGACTATCTGAAGGACAATATGGTTTATGATCTTTCAGAAAAAGCCCAAAGAGGCCATTATTTTTCTATCGTGGACGAAGTGGACAGCATTTTAATAGACGAAGCGCGGACACCTTTGATTATCTCTGCTCCTGATGTCGGCTCATCGGAACTTTACAAAGAATTCGCGCATATGGCGCCGACGCTTCATGAGAATGAAGATTTTAATATAGATGAAAAAAGGCGCGCGGTATCTTTGACAGATTCGGGAATGGAAAAGATGGAAAAAGTTTTAAATCTCCCTGATTTGTATACAGAAAAAAACATCAGATATGTGCATCACTTGGAGCAGGCGCTTTCGGCAACATTTTTATTTAAACGTGATAAAGATTATATAGTAAAAAATAATGAAGTGATTATCGTAGATGAATTTACGGGAAGACTAATGCCCGGTAGACGATATTCAGAAGGTCTGCACCAAGCGATTGAGGCAAAAGAAGGCGTGAGAGTCCAAGAAGAATCTCGGACACTGGCAACAATTACTTTTCAGAACTATTTCAGATTGTATGAAATTTTGGCCGGCATGACAGGTACCGCGCAAACTTCAGCGGAAGAATTTCATAAAGTTTATAAACTGGAAGTTTTGAGCGTTCCCACGCACAAGCCACTGATTAGAAAAAATTTGCCGGACAAGATTTTTAAAACAGAAAGCGCCAAATTTAACGCGGTAGTCCAGCAAATAAAATTGTGCCAGAGCATCGGCCAGCCGGTTTTGGTGGGTACTGTTTCCATAGAAAAAAATGAAAAATTGAGCGGACTTTTGAAAGTAGCGGGCGTTTCGCATAAATTACTCAATGCTAAAAATCACGAGGAAGAAGGCGCGATTATCGCTCAAGCGGGCAAGAAGGGCGCTGTGACTATTGCCACCAACATGGCGGGGCGTGGCGTGGACATTTTACTCGGCGGAAATCCACCCGACATAGCGGAGGCAGAAGAAGTAAAAAATGCCGGTGGTCTTTTCGTCATCGGCACAGAAAGGCACGAAGCGCGTCGCATAGACAATCAGCTTCGTGGACGCTCTGGCAGACAGGGAGATCCGGGTGCGTCGCAATTTTTTGTGTCGCTGGAAGATGATGTGATGAGAATTTTTGGCGGCGAGAGAATTAAAAATCTGATGGAACGTTTGGGCGTGGATGAAGATATTCCGATTGAAAATAAATTGGTCTCAAATGCTATTGAGTCGGCCCAGTCGCGAATAGAGGGGTACAATTTTGATATGCGCAAACACGTTTTGGACTATGACGATGTGATGAACAAACAAAGACAGACGATATACGGGCTAAGAAATGATATTTTGGGTCTGTTTAAAAATTCCCAGGAAAAACTGAAAGAAAAATCGCTGGAAACTTTGAAAGAATACACAGAAAATGTTATTAATTTTCATTCGGGAGAAAGCTACGGCATTTCTAATGCCGAAGAAATTTTTGAAGTGATAAAAACTATGGCGGTGGATGATAACGCTACACTAGAAACACTACAAAAATTAAAAGCAGAAAAATTTGAAAACTCGGAAGAATTGAAAGAAAAAATTTGGCAATTTATTGAAAAAAAATATAGCGCCAAAGAAAGCGAGACAGGAAAAGACATGATGCGCCAGCTGGAAAAGATTTTATTTTTGCGCATTGCGGATGAACTTTGGATGGACAATTTGGATCAGATGGAATATATGCGGGCGGGCATTGGACTGCGCGCTTATGGCCAGCGCGATCCATTGGTGGCTTACAAAAATGAAGCGCACAAATTGTTTAAAGGGATGCAAGATAACATAAAACAAAACTACTCCAATTTAATTTTGAAAGTTTCACAGAAAAAGGAGGAAAAGCCGCAAAATGTAATGGAAAAATTCAGTAAAAATTCCAGCGGTCAAAATTCAATCGGTAAAGAAGAAGCTGGCCGCAACGACCCCTGTCCATGCGGAGCGGTTAAAGAAGATGGTCGTTCAGTTAAGTATAAACATTGCCACGGCAGAAATGTTTGAATAACATAAATACAGAGCGGAGTCTCGCCGAATCCGCCAGCTGGCGGAGAAGGAGGGCGGAAGCGGAAAATAATATGGGAACCTACGCTATCACAACGGCGGTTATTAGTATGCTCGATGCGATTAGCGACCATGCCACGCAAAAAATCTTGCATAGTTTAGGCCATTTTATTTTCAGTTATTGATTTTATTATACCATTTTGGCAGTTTCTTAAAAAATCTGGTATAATCAACTTGATAATTGGTCAATTCGTTAAAGGTAGGGTTTTCGTTTTTAAAGTATATTAATCTCAAAAAATTGAAGGATTCTATCGCCTTTCATCTATAATAAAATAAAAAAGAATCCCCCCGCTGAAGCAGAGAGAAGTTTAACATCATCAGTATAGCAAGCCCATATCTTATGTCAAGAGCCAAGCTGTGGATAAAATTTTTTCGTAAAACCGCTGTGATTTTACTGATTTACAAGTGTTACAAACAGAAAAACAATTCGCCAAAGGTCGAAGAAAAAAAGAAAATTTCGGTAAGATTTTCCGGGGTTCTTCGGAAACCCGTTTTGGTCAGATAGTTAAATGATTTGACACGCAAAGTTAACATCTGTTGCGGTAAAATATGGTACAATTAAATTGACGTATCATACGGAATATGTTTCTACCAAATAAACATTCTTTTTTATTGGTAAGATCGGCCATTTCAAACCCCGTTAGAAGTAATCCCGCTAAGCGGGATGCCGATGTGCAGGTTTATCCCGTTAGAGACGATGTCTCTAACGGGATGGGTCGGACTTCTAACGGGGTAAAGCCGGTTATTCAATTTGGTAAAAAAATGTTTTTACCAAATAGAGATTCTTTTCTATTAGCACGAAGGCCGATCGTTAAGCCTGGTTTTTCGCCCGACACAGAAGTTGCGGTGGCTACTATCCCCCAATCAACAGACGGGGAGCAATCCAAAGTTAGTGACCAGGGTAAACGCACTTTTTTGAAAGTGGCTGGTGTTGCGGGCGCTGTTAGTGTCGTTTCACTGCTTTTACCTAAAAAAGCGGAGGCTTTGATAATGGGCAGTTCGCCGACGACCGGAGTGGTTGGCGTTAAGAATGCATCCAACACAAGAATCAACCCCGCCACCGAAGAAACGTTAGGCACGGTTTTGAAGAAGACAGATTTGACTTTTGATACCGGATCTGTGGCGGTCAAAGTCACATCACTGCCCCCTAGTAGTTTTAGTGATTCGGCAGGTGTGGCAAAAAGCGGTTTGGTAAATGCTGCCCGAAATGTGCAGGTTGATGTTCTCTCTTCCGTGTTGCCGACAACCGCTTCAACCGAAACAACGCTACAAACAATTTCTTTTGGTGGTTTTAAATTTGCCCTTCGCCTGGCATCGGCTGGCGATGTTGATTATGTGGGCGAAGCGGCAGTTGGCACAGTAACTTCCGCTGCGGCATGGCGTATAAAAAAAGTTGACAGTACTTCCGGTATAATTATCCAATGGGCCGACGGAAACAGCAATTTTGACAATGTTTGGAATAACTACGCTGGTTTAACTTATTCATAATGAGTTATCCACATGACAAGACTTTAATTTAAATGTATACTTAATAAATCAGATGCTAAAATAACACGAACATGGACGACAAGGTAGTAAAATGAGTTATCCACATGACAAGACTTTAATTTAAATGTATACTTAATAAATCAGATGCTAAAATAACACGAACATGGACGACAAGGTAGTAAAATGTACTAATGATAAATGCGGGCAATATTTTATGCTTACAGAAAAAGCTATAAAGTGTCCATTTTGTCATACTAAATATGTTGAAGTAGCGGAAGAGGATAAAAAGAAAAAATGGACTGCAAAAACTCCAAAGGAATCTTTCAAAAGATGGAAAAATTAATTAAAAATAATTAAAATAATATAAATATATGGCTATAGTTGATGATTTTAGTATCGCAACAAACGGAGACATCCGTTGGGTTAGTGGTGGCAACTACACCGTCATTGCATTCCACCGTTGGCTCGGTGATTTGATGGACGACGCTCTCGCTACAGGCAACGACCTCTTGGACATCACGGATGCAACCGCTTCAGAGCGTTCAACCGACAACATCATCACCCTAAAGCCCCCGTATAACATTGACGACACTACTGCCCGGCACCTTTTTGATGGCTCTATCATTCAAGGTACAGGCGCTTCGGAAGTTATTTATGAAGGTATTCTTGTGTTCGCCGCCGCGGGTATGTATTTGGAAATCGTACAAAACGGAGCGCTGGCTACCCCAAACTTCTGGGGAGCCGCAATAAACGCTGATGCGGCCAACGGTATCTCGCATCGCTTTATGTTGAAAGTAAAAACTGCCGGAGCTGATATTGACGGAAGACGCCTTATCGGTCAGACTCGCGAGTTTGGCTTTACCTATTCAGAGTTTAAGATTAACGGTACCGCTCGCGGTAACAACGTTCTCGCCTTGACATATGCCACCGACCTAAACAACCAAACTGCCGCCGCGACTGTGGGAGGGTGGACAACTATCACCAACACAACAGTAGGCTACAAACTCTTGGATGTGAACAATGATACGGTAAATGAGCCATACTATTCAGAATGGAATATAGACAAACCCACTCGCACAATCAACAACTTCTACGAAAGAATGAAGTGGGTCACTCGCCGAGGTACGGCTGAGATAATATATCCTGCTACAACCGGATTAAATGGAGAACTTTTCCGTGGCATCACCCATGAAGTTCCCGTCGGTCTGGTGGCGCAAAGCATCACCGACTTCTCCGCAGTTGAGGCAGTGTCGTGGACTGGCGGAACCGGGCAGTTGTTGGCGGTTAATGATGTGAATGCAGCTCGACAAATGTGGTTGCAGTTGCGAACAGGCGTTGCGCCATCCGCCGCCTTGGTTATCACCGGCGGTACATCCGGCGCCACAGCTACGACGAACGCTAACACGATTGCTACTACAGTGCTCGGTGGTACCGGAACTGTTATCACTATCACCTTTGCTGCGCAGACGGTACTACCTTATCCTGCCGGTACGACTTTTACGGTGGCCGGATGTACGCCGACCGCGTATAACGGGACGTATGTGTCCACAGGTGGCACAACCACCACCGCAACAGCCGCCGGTACTGCAACTGGCGCTCAAACTGTTGCGGGAACCATTGTCGGTGTGATTGTCGAAAGGACGCTTTCATTCCCGTTCATCGGGCAGTCGACCGGCTCGGCAATCATCGGGGCGTATGGTATCGGTATTGAAACCTTAGACCTTACCGCTTCTGATAAACTAACCGACCTTACCAACACTCTCCGAGTACCGCCAAACAACGTTACCTTTACCGTGAACGGTTTGGTGAGTGGCGAGGATAGAGTGCTTGTTGCTCCTCTCGGCTATGAGTTTGCCTATGACGCCGAGGTGAGCGGGCCATTCATTCGTGGAGAAACCCTTACCTTTGGCTCTCCAGTAGGTACAGCGTATCTCTCGGCGCTTCGAGACGACGGTACGACAGGACGAATGCAAGTGAGAATGCTTACCGGTTCTGTTCCTACTGATAACTCCACTATTACAGCGGGTACAAAAACTGCCAATGTAAACGGCGCAGTAGTAGCGAGCGAAGACCCACGACAGCTGACATTGAAGATAGCGCTTGGCGGCGTCACAACGTCAGTAGTGTGTAACACGGCTATCCCTACCGATACTCCCGCAACAAGTACAGGTACAGGTGCTACTATCAGAATTCAAATGAACACTGGCCTCTACCGTAATATTGCATACACCTCATACGCAGGCGACACATTCACTATTGGAAGCACAGACTTCACGAGTGACCCCGCAGCAGGAGGCACCACAGAAGCAACAGCAAATAGTATCTTCATCGCCTACATTGATACACCTGCTGATGCTACTTCTGAATCATTCACCGGTGTGTATCTCGCAGACCGCCAACTATTCATCCGAGTCCGAGACGGCGCCGCTACACCGATTAAGACATTTGAAACCACAGGTACGCTTGGCAGTGCCGGCGGGTCCTCAACAGCAATTAGAACGAGTGACGCATAATCCCTGGTGCCAGAAAAAATAGGTGGGCATATACTGACACTATCAGACCCGAGCGGTATCCAAAACGGGTGCCGCTCTCTGTTTATGCCTATGCCCCATCTCTCTCATATCCGGAAAGGTCACAAATATTTCCAATACTAACTAGATTTTGATATAATTTATTAATATGGCTCTTACTGTAACAACTGACCTGACCGTCATTACGACCGCTGAGACGATCACCGGTTGGTTTGCTATAGGCGCGCAGACGCCTGTCCTTG
>CAYHJU010000012.1:0-24592 GCA_964357175.1 uncultured Candidatus Saccharibacteria bacterium | reverse complement strand
TGCCTTCGCCTTTGGTATTCCCTATGATATCAACGGATTTCACCCCTACACCATAGGTTCTAGAAGCCTCTTGCATCTTCAAAGTTTACCAGTATCAAATGCCTTCTCCGAGTTGAGCTCGGGTCTTTAACATTTGACTTGATTCACAACTTTTCGAAAAAAATTACAAACTCATACTCCTTCCACTTACGTGATTCTCGTATGATTAAACCGCCTACAAACGCTTTACGCCCAATGACTCCGGATAACGCTTGGGGTCTCTGTATTACCGCTCCTGCTGGCACAGAGTTAGGAACCCCTTATTCGTAAGGTACAATCAGAACTGGGGATGGGAAGAGGCAATCTAAAAGAAGATTGCCCAAATTTAGCTGATCTTTGTTTATTCATCTTCATAGAATAAGAAAAACAAACAGAGACCAACGATTAGTTTGGTTTTGTTTCAGAAGTTTTGATTTCGAATTTAGGTTTTGTCAAAAAAGTGAATTCAGAAAAAATTCCTTTCTTAAAAACCCAATTAGTTGCCAATCGAAATCGCGCGTCTTGGATATCGATCGCATCTTTTATTTCTATTTCAATCACAACATTACGAGGAACGCGTTCGCCACTTTTAATGGCCATGCCTTTCACTTTCGCTTGAAACTCAGGCATCATCACTCCTCCTTTGTGTGTGTTGTGTGTGTTTCTTCTGAAACGGGAGTTTTCTCCTCCCATCCCCAGTCCTTTTTCCCTCAAAAAAGCAGTTTACAACCCGAAGGCCTTCTTCCTGCACGCGGTGTCGCTCGATCAGGCTTTCGCCCATTGTCGAAGATTATCGACTGCTGCCTCCCGTAGGAGTAGGGCCCATGTCGCAGTGCCCTTGTTGGAGGTCGCGCTCTCACGCCTCCTACCCGTCATAGCCTTGGTGAGCCATTACCTCACCAACAAGCTGATAGGACCTAGGCCTTTCTCAAAGTGGCTTGCGCCTTTACACGGCACATATTTTTGAAAACAAATTTTATTTGCAAAAATATATGCCGGGACTATCAGGTATTAGCTCCGCTTTCGCGGAGTTATTCCTGTCTTTGAGGTAAGTACCAGGGTGTTACTAACCATTTCGCCGCTCCTTGCATTGCTGCGAAGCGCTCGACTTGCATGCCTTATCCACACCGCCAGCGTTCATCCTGAGCTAGGATCAAACTCTTAAAAAAATTTCGGAACAACGGGAAAAAATTGGAACTCGTTTTTTCCTTAATTATCAAAGTACTTGTGTGCAGAGAATATTTACCCAACCAAACAACAGGCCTGCCTGCCGGTAGGCAGGGTGAAATTTCCAACTGCAAATGTAATTATAGTCATAAAAAAAATGTTGTCAACAACCTGCCAAGTTATTTTGCAGGATTGACAAAAATTCTCCAGCGCCTTACCTTTAAATTAAGTTTACGAAGTTCCTTTAAAAGTGAAAAGGAGGAGACGATGTCTGAGCAGAGACAATGGGTGAAATTGGAAGCAGAGTGCGGCGCACCGATTTTTGTGTGGTATGTTCCGGGCGGCGTTAGCGTCGCTTTAGGAGCGATGGTTCGTGTGGGAAGCTGTGACGAGATTTGGCCCAAAGAAGCCGGCATTGCACACGCCTATGAACACATGTTTTTTCAAGGCACGGAGCGTTTCAAAAATAGCAAACAAATGTCCAAGTTTATTGAATCGTGTGGCGGCTATCAAAACGCCAACACGTGGTATGAAAGAACATTTTACTTTTCTAAGGTGCCTATCGATTTTGTCGAAAGAGGACTTGTTTTTTTGAGCGAAGGACTTTTGAGACCAACATTTTTGCCCAAAAAAATTGAAGTAGAAATGAAAAGTATTGTTCAAGAGCTCAAGATGTATGAAAACGATCCCGAACAATATGCAGATCAAGTTTTTACTTCAGCCATCTACGGGGGTCATCCTTTTGCTAAGAACATTGTAGGAACAGAAAAATCAATTACCGATTTTAGCCAAGAAGATTTTTTGAAATGGAAAGATAGATTTTATTATCCGGACAATTTTGTTTTTGTGTGCGCGGGAGGAATTGAACCGCAAAAAGCGAAAGACCTTATTGATAAATTTTTTAATCCCAAGCCAGCTTGTAAAAGAATGTTTAATTTTGGAAACGCTTCTGTTGATTTAGTTGGTCAGACGCCAAGATTTGTTTTTATTCCTAAAAATGACTGGAAACAAACGCAAGTTTTCATGGGTACGACTGTTGCCGAAGGTGATTCGCCGGAATTATCAGCTCTAGGCTTTTTTACCGATATGCTCAGTGGAATGTCGGGACCTTTATTTCAAGAAGTCAGAGACAAGAGGGGTCTTGCTTATCATGTTAGTGCCAGCATCTCGCCACTCAAGCTTTTGAGTTGTGTGCAAATTTACGTTGGAACGGATCCCAAAAAGTGGGAAGAAGTTGTTAAGACCGTGCGAATGGTCATTGATAAGAACAAAAGTTCAAAATACCTTTTCAATTTCACCAAGACACGAATTTTGGGTCAACTGGCCATTGCACACGATGAAGCCAGTCCTGCTCAAAGAATTAGTTCTGCTGTAAATGGTATTGTCCTCCATGGGCGTCCCCGAGCGTTCGAAGAGAAAAAGAGCGAAATCGAATCAATCACGCTTGATCAAGTCGAGGCGGCGGTTGATAAGTATCTCAATCCGGATCGCCTGACCACTGTTGTCGTTGGTCCGGAAACGAAGTAATAAAATTGGCCGAGGAAAACTCCTCGGCTTTTTATTTTTTTGATTTTCTCAAATTAAAATGTATTATAAAAACATGCGAAAAATTAATAATAAAAAAAGAATTTACCCCCACACTTTAAGTGTTGGGAAAAATAAAAACTTACAAAAAAGGACGCTTGATTTTAATTTGCAAAAAAATCAATTTAAAAACACAAAAAGTGTGGGGGTATATTTGGACAATGCCGCTGCCACAGCGACCGACCCAGAAGTTTTAAAAGCGATGTTGCCTTATTTTGGTGATGTCTTTGGAAATCCATCGGCTTTACATCAAGATGGGCGCGTGGCAAAAAATGCGCTTTTTGAAGCGAGAAAAAAAGTGGCAAAAATTCTAAACGCCGATGCGGGCGAAATAATTTTTTGTGGAAGCGGCACAGAGTCGGACAACTTGGCAATTTTGGGTGTGAGCCGATTTTATAAAAATAAAGGCAATCATTTAATATCTACAAACATTGAACACCACGCTGTTTTAAACTCACTGGAGCGTCTTCAGAAAAAAGAAAATTTTAGCGTGACCCTTGCGCCGGTCAAAAAAAATGGAATTATCAGCGCGGAAGAAATTTTAAAAAACATCAACAAAGGAACTATTTTAATTTCCGTTATGCATGCCAATAACGAAATTGGCACAATTCAGCCGATTAAAGAAATTTCAGAAATTATTAAAAAATGGAAAAAAGATAATATGCGTAGCGTGAACGATCCGCCATTTTTTCACACGGATGCCTGCCAGGCGGCCGGATATTTGGATTTAGATGTAAAAAAATTGGGGGTGGATTTAATGACTTTAAACGGAAGTAAAATATATGGCCCCAAGGGTGTGGGCGTGCTTTATATTCGACGCGGAGTGCAAATGGAGCCGATTATTTTTGGCGGAGGGCAAGAAAGAAATTTACGCTCAGGTACAGAAAATCTGGCGGGAGTAGTTGGTTTTGCGAAGGCCCTGGAAATGGTCCAAAAAAATAAAAACAAGGAAAATGCGCGGCTTGAAAAATTGCAAAAATATTTTTTTCAACAAGTTTTAAACACTATTCCAAGCGTGGTGATAAATGGTGATTTAAAAAATAGATTACCCGGCAATGTGAATGTTTCTATATTGGGCATTGAGGGTGAGGCGATGTTGCTTTATCTAGACGAAAGGGGCATAAGCGCATCTACTGGGTCAGCCTGCGACTCATCACGACTTGAACCCTCGCATGTCATTTTAGCTTTGGGCCAGTCTTACGAATATGCCCACGGAAGCCTACGTTTTAGCATGGGAAAACACACCACGAAAAGGGAAATTGACTACACGGTAAAGGCATTAAAAGAGGTAGTAGAAAAATTGAGAAAAATTTCACCGCTCGGATTTGGCGGTAAGAATAATAGCAAGGTAAATAAAAAAGCTTTTGTGTCTGGCGGTTTGCCGCATTGGGAAAGAAAAAACAAATAATAAGCATACATATTATTATGTCTCTAATTCGTTCGCGCGCCTGCCTGCCGCCTGCCTGCCGGTAGGCAGGGTAGGCAGGAATAGGAAAATAAGACCTAAAAAATTTTAATTAATATGAAAAAAACGACAAAAAAGAAAATTAACCTAAAAGGCGATGTGATGAATCAATTCACGGGCCAGTCGTGGGTCTATTCTAATATTGTGAAAGATCATTTTTTTAATCCGCGCAATTTACTTTTAAAAAATCCAAAAAAAAATGAATTTGATGCAGAAGGAGAAGTGGGAAGTCCGGCTTGTGGGGATGTGATGAAGATGTGGATAAAAATTGACAAAAAGAAAGATAAAATTATTAATTTGAAGTGGCGCACTTTTGGATGCGGATCAGCGATTGCCGCCACCTCAATGTTTTCGGTGATGGTGACAGAAAAAAGTGGCATGAAAATAGATAAAGCTTTAAAAATAAGGCCGCAAAATATAATAAAAAGATTGGGAGGACTACCGGAGAGAAAAATTCATTGTTCTGTTTTATGTGATAAGGCATTTCGTAAGGCCTTGAACAATTATTTTCGTCAAAGCGGTCAGATGCAAAGAATAATAATAGAAGATGGCAGAATCATAGATAAAAGATTAAACATTACTGACAAAGACATAGAAGAGGCGGTGCTGGAAGGCGCGCGGACAGTTGAAGATTTACAGAAAAAATTAAAAGTGGGAGTGGGGGACAAAGAAGCGATTCCGGAAATAGAACAGCTTCTGAGATTTTATTCAGAAAAATATTATGGAAAAGAAAATTAAAAATAAAAAAAATTTAATTGACGAAAAGATTTTTAAAAAAGCTGAAAAGGCCTTGGAAAAAATAAAGCCATTTTTACAGGGGCATGGCGGAGATGCTGATATTGAGAGTGTAAAAAATGCGGTGGTAACGGTAAAAATAAAGGGACACTGCGCAAATTGTGAACTATCAAGCTACACCTTTGGCATTACGGTGGACAGAATGCTTAAAGATAATATTTCTGAAATTAAAAAAATTATCTACATAAGTTAAATAAATCAGTTTAGACAAAGTGGTGAGGACTTTTTTATACAGAAAGCGTCTTCGGGCTTGACTTATGGTAAAAAATATGCTACCATTTGGGTACGATAGAAACTTGACAAAAACCCTTGCCCCAACAAGTGGGCGACAGGAGGAGAAGATGAATAAGGAGCAGGTGAAGGGTTGGAGTAACCTTGTGATGACATTGGTGGTGGCAGTGGTGGCTGTGTTTTTTACGGCTGTCATTGCGGTTGCCGTGGTTATTCTTACGCAACATGTCTCTGATGCCGTTGGGAGGCCGATTACCAAAGAAGAGCCCTTGTCCTACGAAGTCGGGACCATCGCCAGCGTCATAAGCGTCGGCGAGGACCCTGACGGAACCTTCAAGGTTCGTATTTCCCGAGGAGGGGCAGATCTGCAGACACTCACCCTGAGGGAGGTGGAAAACTGGAGGGGGTTCCGCCTAGGCGACAAGATAATCTGCGCTAATGGTCGTATTTGGGTTAAGATTTCTGCCATTGTGGATGTCGTAGATGTTACTAAGGATGTTCTCGGTCAATTCAACGGTTTCCACAAAGGCGACAGGATTGCCATTATTGTTGGCCATAATCCGGTTCTGGTGCATTACTGGGACCCCACCAAAGATAGCAAGAGATAACAAGTAGCGAGCCGGGCCCCGACACAAGTCGGGGCCTTTTTCTTTTGTCCTTCAACAAGGGCTTCGATTGAGCTCAGCCGAACGTCCTCAGGATCAAAAGAGCGGGGGATTTTCTTTTTAAAAATTCCATCGCTTGCGCAAAAATTGTTAATAACTTATAATATTCTTGACCGGCTTGATGCGCTCATCTAAAGACTTAGAATTGGAGCCCTAACCATCTGCCGGTCATTTTTATTGCAAAAAATATATAAATTTAATGGCATTTTTCTCTTGCAAACATCGTTTATTTTTGCTAAAATTAAGTAGCTTTAACGCATTAAACACCATGTCTAAAAATTATTTTTTTGCCGGAATTATTATTGTCGGCATAGTGAGTCTTTTGTCTTTCTTGGCAATATTTTTTTGGGGCTCTCCGACGCAGGGAATTCTGGTCAAAATAATTTTTAATCTAAGTGTTTTTGTGCTTATCGTGAGTTTAGCATTCTTTGTCTTCTTTTTTCTGCAAATGTTTTTTGTGAAAGCGTTGCACAGAAACAGTCTTATTTTAGGAGATGAATGGGCGCATTTCAGACGTGGAGTTTTTATCGGTCTGAGCGTTGTGCTCATTTCTTATTTAAGTCGAGCGAATTTATTTCATTGGCTGGAAGTTTTATTCTTAGTTGTTTTATTTTTTGGGTGGGAATTTATTTATTTTAAATCTAAAAGATTATCAGTAGTTCGTAGTTAAATTTTATGGCTGAAAAAAAACCTAAAAAAACTGAAGAATTTCTATTAAAGATAAAAGAAGCGCAGGAGGAGGCAGAGAAAATTGTAAACCAATCTAAAAATTCGGTCCAGTTGGAAAATGCGCGCGTAAAAATTTTGGGCAGAAGCGGATTTGTAAATGAAATTTTAAAATCTTTGGCAGACTTGTCGGTCCAGGAGAGAAAAATAGTGGGTCCTAAAGCGCAGGAATTAAAATCAAAAATAACAAATTTGATTGAAGATAAAAAAGAGCAAATTGAAAAAGAATTTTCACAAGAAAAATTAAAAACAGAATGGATAGACGTAAGCGCTCCGGGTAAAAAAATTGAACGGGGTCATTTGCATCCTTTGACGCAAATGGAAGAAAAAATTTCAAGCATTTTTGAAAAAATGGGGTTTTCTGTTGTTGGGGGGCCAGAAATGGAAAGCGAATGGTACAATTTTGATGCCTTAAATATCCCCAAAGACCATCCGGCAAGAGATTTGTGGGACACTTTTTGGATAAAAAGAGAGAGCGAGAATATCAAGGTGGCGGGCGCTGAAAATTTTCTTATGCGCACGCACACTTCGCCTGTGCAGGTGAGATTTATGGAAAAACATCAGCCGCCATTTCAAATTATAGCGCCAGGCAGAGTTTTTCGTTTTGAAAATACAGACGCTACTCACGAGGTTCAGTTTTATCAGATAGAGGGATTGATGGTGGGCAAAGATGTAAGTTTTGCCAACATGAAAGCGGTCATAACTTCTTTTTTGAAAGGTGTTTTTGGCACTTCTTCCAAAACTCGTTTTAGGCCGAGCTTTTTTCCTTTCGTGGAGCCGGGGGTTGAGATTGATGTGAGCTGTTTTAATTGTGGTGGCAAAGGATGTGGCATTTGTAAACATTCTGGTTGGATAGAAATTATGGGCGCGGGTATGGTGCATCCGGCAGTGTTTCGCGCGGTTGGATATGACACTTCGGAAATTTCCGGGCTTGCTTTTGGTATGGGGCTGGATAGGCTGACGATGCTCAAATACAAAATTGATGATGTGAGGCTACTTTATCAAAATGATTTGAGGTTTTTAAAACAATTCTAATTCACCATGAAATTTTTATACAGTTGGATAAAAGAATATGCGCCCAATACAAAACTTTCACCACAAGAAGCGGCGAAGCTTTTGACGTTTAAAAGTTTTGAGGTGGAAAGCGTGGAAAAGATTGGAAATAAAGACGCGATTTTACATATAGATATTTTGCCCAACAGATCCCACGACGCTTTGAGCCATTTGGGCATAGCGCGCGAACTTGCTTTGGTAAGTGGCCTCGACGTTTCAAAGGTAAAAATAACAAAATACCCACTAAAAGAATCTAAACAAAAAACCAAAGATGTGCTGGAAGTGGAAGTTTCCACGTCAAGTTGTCCTCGATATGTTGCGAGAGTCGTCAAGGGAATTAAAGTGGTTCCATCACCTGCGTGGCTGAAAGAAAAAATAGAAGTCTTGGGATTAAATTCTATAAATAATTTAGTAGACGCGACAAACTATGTAATGCTCGCTTTGGGCCAACCGCTACACGTTTTTGATTTGGACAAGCTGTCAGATTCGACGTCGGGTAAGAAAAAAATAATTGTGAGATTTGCGCGCAAAGGAGAAAAAATTGAAACGCTGGACGACAAAACTTACGAGCTTAACGACCAGATGATGGTGATAGCGGATCTAAAAAATCCTCAGGCGATTGCTGGTATTAAAGGCGGAAAAGCGGCAGGTGTCTCAATAAAAACTAAAAATATCGTTATTGAAAGCGCCAATTTTGAGGGGACTCCAATACGAAAAACTTCGCGAGCTCTCGGTCTGCGCACTGACGCCTCGGTGCGTTTTGAGGCGGGATTGGATCCAGCCCTGGCAAATCAGGCCATGGAATTGGTGGTAGGACTCATTCAAAAAATTGCCGGCGGTGAAGTTTTGCAAGGGCAAGTGATAGGCGGACATTGGGTTGAAAGGCCCGTTTTTGTAAGCGTGGCAGTTGAAAAAATACAAAAATTAATCGGTTGTGTTATTTCAGAAAAAGAAACCGTCAAAATATTGCAAAATATAGGATGCGAAATTAAAAAAATAAATTTTGAAAAAAAATTAAACGAAATTATAAAACCGCTTCTTGGCAAGCCTTACAAATATGGCGCCAGTGCCACACTCGATGCGCCAAACCAGTTTGATTGCTCAGGTTTTACGTCGTATGTTTTTAGAAAATTGGGAGTGGAGATTCCGCGAGTTTCTATAGACCAAAGATTTTTTGGCAAAGAGATTGATAAGGATGATTTGTGTACAGGTGATTTAGTTTTTCAAAAAGGCGGCAAACCCCATTTTTCTGAAAAAATAAAAGAGGGAGTAGGGCACGTCGGTATATATATAGGAGGTGGAAAAGTGGCCCATGCCTCGGGACAAGCAAAAAAAGTGGTCGTGGGCAGTTTGAAAGAGTGGTTTGGTAATGGCGAAAAATCTTTCCGAGGCGCGGCGCGCATTTTACATGATAAAGATTTGCTTCTGGTAAAAATTCCTTCCTGGAGGCGCGATTTGATTTTGGCAGAAGATTTGGTGGAAGAGGTGGCACGCCTTTATGGCCTGGAAAATATAAAAGAAATTATGCCGCATGTGTCTTTGGCTCTGCCACTTGAAAATCCCGAAAGAGATTGGAATCTACTTGCTAAAAGTGTATTATTTAACAACGGATTTTCCGAGGTGAAAAATTATAGTTTTATAGGTGAAAAAGAAAAGAATATTTTACCCCCACACCCAGAGAGTTCTGTTTTGAAAGATGAGCGTGGGCAATACCATTTGGAAAAAAATTTGCAGAAAAACTCTGATTTGTGTGCTGGGTGTGGGGGTTTATCCGATGGAAATTTTTTCATAGAGCTGGCAAATCCTGCAAATCCCGAGCTTAAATACCTGCGTCCGACGCTTGTATTTGGATTTTTGAAAAACATCGCGCTAAATTATTTATTTAGTAAGCGTCTTTTATTTTTTGAATCAGGAAATACTTTTTATAAACTGGATGAAAAGTCTTCTAAGACGCACCACGCTGAAAAAAACATTTTAGGAGGCGCTATATGCATACAAAAAAGCAAAGATGACAAAGAGGCATTTTATGAGCTGAAAGGTTTTTTGGCGGACCTTTTAAGCAAAATGGGCATAGATGATTTTTGGTTGGACGACGCAAATCCGCAAATCGTTCCAAATTTAAATAGCGTTTTTCACCCCTTAAGAAAAGCGGAGATAAAAATAGGCGAAACTTCTGTAGGATATACAGGAGAGATTGATCAGTCGCTTCTAAAAAAATATGATATATCAGGGCGCGCGGCCATCTTTGAAATGGATTTTAAAAAATTGTCTGAAATTGCCAGCGCCGAAAAAGAGTATGTGAGTGTTTCTAAGTACCCCTCCATTATTCGTGATGTGTCTTTGGTGGTAGATAGTCGTAAAAAGATTGATGATGTGCAGTCGCTCATTGAGAGCGTGGGAGGAGGATTGCTTTTGGACTCGGACCTGTTTGATATTTATGAAGGCCTGCCTGCGCAGGCAGGAGAGAATTTAGAAAGTAGCAAAAAAAGCTTAGCGTTTCATCTGATTTTTCAGTCGTCAAAAAGAACGTTAAAAGATGAAGAGGTGGATAAGGTAATGAACGATATAATTTTAGTTTTAGAAAAAGAAGGCTTTGAGGTGCGAAAGTCTTAGAAAGAAATAGACCTGCCTGCCGGCAGGTAGGAAATAGTAAGTAGAAAGTAGTAAATAGAAAAAAATTAAAATAATAATAATAATTAAGAAAAATGAAGAAGAAAGAAATAAAAGCTAAAGAAAACGATACAACCAAGCCGTCCCCAAGCTATGAAGCCAAGGATATATATGTATTGGAAGGGCTTGAGCCGGTAAGAAAACGTCCAGGGATGTATATCGGATCAACTGGCGCAGACGGCTTGCATCATCTTATTTGGGAAGTGGTAGACAACTCATTGGATGAGGCGATGGGCGGTTTTGCCAATGAGGTTGAGGTGGTACTGCTCCCAAGCTCTCGGGTTCGTGTCGCGGATAACGGGCGCGGAATTCCGGTGGGTATTCATAAACAAACAAAAGTTTCGGCGCTAGAAACGGTCATGACCACGCTTCATGCCGGAGGAAAATTTGGAGGTGATTCATATAAAATTTCTGGAGGACTTCACGGCGTGGGTGTATCTGTGGTAAACGCCCTGTCTACATTTTTAAAAGCTGAAGTTCATCGCGAAGGAGGACTTTTTGAACAGGAATATCAAAGAGGTAAACCGCGCGCGAAAGTAAAAAAAACTGCTTCTTCAAAACAAACTGGCACCGTGGTGACTTTTGAGCCGGATGTGGAAATTTTCGAGAGTGTTAAATTTGATTTTGACAGGATAGTGGGGCATCTAAGACAACAGGCCTATTTGATAAGCAAGATTAAAATAAGAATACTAGATGCTCGTGAAGCGGATGAGAAAAAGCTTTCTGGAAAAAATGATTTGTATTTAGAATCAAAATTGGAGAGCTTCCCGTCTTACTCGTTTTATTTTGAAGGGGGATTAAAATCTTACATTAAATATTTAAACCAAGAAGAAGAGGCGATCCACGAAAATATTTTTATTGCGGAAAAGGAACAAGAAAATATTTTTGTAAGTTTGGCATTTCAATACATTTCCGACATTCAAGGCAAGGAGATGAGCTTTGCTAATAATATTTACACTCCAGAGGGCGGTATGCATCTTACGGGATTTCGTACTGCTCTGACGCGCGTTTTAAATGATTATGCTAAGAAAAATAATTTTCTAAAATCGGACGAAGACAATCTTGTCGGAGATGACGCCAGAGAAGGATTGACCGCTGTAATTTCAGTGAAACTTCGCGAGCCACAATTTGAGGGCCAGACAAAAGCGCGCCTGGGCAATCCGCCGGCAAAAACTGCGACAGAAAAAGTGATGGGCGATGTCTTTGCTGATTATCTGGAAAATAATCCGCAAGATGCTAGAAAAATTTTGGATAAAGTAATACTTGCCAAAAAGGCTAGACAAGCGGCCAAAGCCGCCAGAGAAACAGTGCTTAGAAAAGGGGCGCTTGAAGGCATGACTTTGCCAGGCAAATTGGCCGATTGTTCATCGCGCCAGGCGGAACTTTCTGAAATTTTTATAGTAGAGGGAGATTCGGCGGGTGGCTCTGCCAAACAGGGTCGTGATAGGAGGTTTCAAGCTATCTTGCCCCTGAGAGGAAAAATTTTAAACGTGGAAAAATCGCGCTTGGACAAAATTTTAACTTCTGAGCAGATAAGAAATTTAATTATTGCGTTGGGTACGGGTGTGGCGGAAGAATTTGATATTGCTCGGATTCGTTACCATAAAGTTTTCATAATGACGGATGCCGATGTAGACGGCGCGCATATACGCACACTGCTTCTAACGCTTTTTTATAGATATTTGCCCCAGGTGATTTCTTCCGGATTTTTGTATATAGCTCAACCGCCTCTTTATAAAATTCAATCAGGCAAAACGGTAAAATACGCGTTTTCTGACGAAGAGAAAGACAAAATAGTGGAAGAGATTAAAAAGACCAAGGGACTTTCCGCAAAATCGCAGAAAGAAGATGCTAAAAAACAAAAAGCTCAGGAAGAAGAAGCCATAGAAGAAACTGAGGGTGGCGAGGAAGAAAAATCTTCATCGCAAGAAAAATCTTTTGGTATATCCATCCAGAGATACAAAGGTTTGGGAGAAATGAACCCAGAGCAACTGTGGGAAACCACAATGAATCCGGCAAACCGTGTCATTAAAAGGGTGGACGTTAAAGATGCCGCCGAAGCTGACAAAATATTTGATGTTTTGATGGGATCGGAAGTTTTGCCTCGTAAGAGATTTATTCAGACATATGCTAAAGAAGTACAGAATTTGGATATTTAAAAAAATATGCGTTTGTTAGAAAAATCCGAGTACATGAAAATAGGGTATGCCAAGGATGTTCAAGGCAGAAATTGGAGAATTGTTTATAAAATGCTGGAAATTCTGCCAGCATTTTTAGCGTGGGGCACCTTGATTTTGCTTGTAGCGCTTTCTTTTATTCTGCCATATTTTGTGGCCATTTTTATAATCATCTTTGATATTTATTGGTTGGCAAAAACCATCTATTTGTCTTTGCATTTGCGTTCCACATATAAAAAAATAAAAGAAAACACCAAAATAAATTGGCTGGAAAAAATCAAAGAAATTCCTCGCGCATCTTACACCTTGTCGGTTTCTTCGTGGGAAAATATATATCACTTGGTTATTTTGCCGATGTATAACGAAAGCTTAGAGATAGTGGACGCGACACTGCAGTCGGTGCAAAAAAATAATTATCCTAAAGACAAAATGCTGGTGGTGTTGGCAGTGGAGGAGGCGGGGGGTGACTCAGCAAAAGCAGTGGCGGAAAAAGTCAGAGAAAAATATCAAAATGATTTTTTCAAATTTTTAGTAGTGTATCATCCCAAGGGAATTGAAGGAGAAATTCCAGGCAAAGGCTCAAATGCCGCGTATGCCGGAAGAGTTTCTAAAAAACTTTGTGACGACCTAAATTTAAATTATAAAAACGTCATCGTTTCGGCATTGGACGTGGACACTGTTTTGCCGGAGATGTTTTTTGCGCGCCTGGCGTTTTTATATTTAACATCCAAAAATCCAGAGCGCACAAGTTTTCAGCCGGTGCCATTTTTTTTAAACAATATTTGGGAAGCGCCATCAGTGGCGAGGGTGGTGGCCTTTTCCTCAACTTTTTGGCACATGATCCAACAGGAAAGGCCTGAAAGACAGACGACATTTTCTTCGCACTCAATGAGCATGCAGACATTGGTAGATGTGGATTTTTGGCAGGTAAATATGGTTTCAGAAGACTCTAGAATATTTTGGCAATGCTTTTTAAGATATGATGGGGATTATAAAATTCAGCCTATGTTTTTTCCGGTTTATATGGACGCCAATGTTGCTAAGACATTTTGGCGCACGATGAAAAATGTTTATAAGCAACAACGACGTTGGGGGTTTGGTGTAGAAAATGTGCCCTATTTTCTTTTTGGGTTTATACAGAATAAAAAAATTCCTTTTAAGAAAAAGATTCACTACAGCTTTGTCATTATGGAGGGATTCCATTCGTGGGCGACAAATGCCTTGATTATATTTTTATTTGGCTGGCTACCGGTCTTGGTTGGCGGAGCGTCATTTGACGTTTCTGTTTTGTCTTACAACCTGCCAAGAATTACAAGAGATATAATGAATTTAACGATGCTGGGCATTGTAACTTCGGCTATTTTATCCATAAGGTTTTTACCTCCGCGTCCGCCTCAATATGGCAAGTATAAATTTTTGTTGATGTTTTTACAGTGGATTTTAATTCCGATAACTCTTATATTTTTTGGGGCTATTCCCGGGCTTGAGGCGCAGACGCGCTTGGCGATAGGGAAGTATCTAGGGTTTTGGCCGACAGAAAAGCATAGAAAAAACTTTTCTAAATAATTTAGATAAAAAATCAGCCCCGAATTTTTCGGGGCTTTTGAATCGGGTCTCTGGAGAGATTATTTAAACAAAAATTCTATTCTACAATCTTTCCGGTGCTTGTAGTCCCAAAATTTTCAGACAGGTTTTAATAGTTTGCGCGGTGGCGTTTGCCAGCGCCCTACGGCTTGCGGCTATATTTTTTTCTTCTCCGTCAATTCTGTTTTTCTCGTAAAATTCATTAAAGGCGTCGGCTAATTTTAAAACGTATTGAGCAAGAATGCTCGGCTGGTACGAACTTATTGAATCATCCACGGCTTCTTGAAATTCATCCAAAATAGACAAAATTTTCAAACTGGTTTCATCGTTAATTCCAACAGATGAAATTTTTTGTCCATATTTTTTAGTTTTTTTAAGAAGCGACTGGATGCGGGCGTAAGTATATTGAACGTAAGGTCCGGAATGGCCGTCAAAATTTAACATTAAATTCCAATCAAAAATATAATCTTTGGAGCGGTTTCTTTCTAGATCATAAAAAATTATGGCACCAATTCCAACGGCTTCGGCTACTGCTTCTTTTTTCGGTAAAGACGGATTTTTTTCTTCAATTATTTTTTTTACTTTTTCTACCGACTCATTTAAAACATCTTCCAAAAAAATCACCTTGCCTTTGCGCGTGGACATAGCGCCCTCAGGTAGGCCAATGTGCCCAAAATCCGCGTGTACGCATTTTTGCCACCACGGGCAACCCATTTTTTCCAGGACCGTGAAAAGTTGTTGGAAGTGCATTTTTTGTGGCGCGCCCACAACATAAATCATTTTTTCAAATTTATATTTTTTATATCTATAAATGGCGGCGGCAAGCTCCCTGGTGTCGTAAAGCGAGCTTTGGTCGGACTTTTTAAATATAAAAGGCGGCATTGCGTTCCCCAAATCAATAATTTTTGCTCCCAAGCTTTCTTTAAGAAGGTTTTTTTCACGGAGAGTTTTTTCCAAAGAGGGAATTTGCCCAATATAAAAACTTTCTCCGGGCGTGGCGTTAAATTTTATTTTAAGCCTTTTATAAATTCTTTCAAACTCTTTCAAGCTGACCGCTTTGGCAACTTGCCAGAATTTTTTTGCATCAGAGTCTCCTTCTTCAAGTTTTTTAAACCAAGCGCGCGCCTCTTCTATTATTTTTGGATCCTGTTCCATTTCAGAATGTATTTTTACATAAAGCTCGAAAAGTTTATTGAGTGGAATTTTCGTGCTGAATTTTCCAGAGCCCCATTTTTTCCATGCCAGTCCCAACATGCCAAATTGCGTGCCCCAGTCGCCTAAATGATTTATGGCGATAGTTTTGTGTCCCGCAAAAGTAAAAAGATTGCGTAGCGCATTACCGATGACAGTTGAGCGCAAGTGTCCAAGATGAAACGGCTTGGCGATATTGGGGGAAGAAAAATCCAAAACAACCGGTCCGGATTTCTTTTTCTTTTGCGGGGATAGATTTTTTTTGACGCCCGTTAAAACTTCTTGTGCCCAAAAATCTTCTTTAATGTAAAAATTTAAATAAGGGCCTGCCA
Organism: uncultured Candidatus Saccharibacteria bacterium; assembly: GCA_964357175.1. GTDB lineage: Bacteria > Patescibacteriota > Minisyncoccia > GWC2-36-17 > CAYHJU01 > CAYHJU01. Next base: position 8,934 of record CAYHJU010000012.1, on the reverse strand, counting down.
GTTTTGCTTCAAAAAATTTGGAAGTGGCACCTATTTTTTCTAGGATTATTTTTGCAATTTCTTGCGGACTTTTTCCGGAAAAACTTGGCGACAACGCGAAACAGCGCAAAGAAAAGTGCCCTAATGCGGGATTTTCTTGGCGAGTCAAATTTTTAGATATAGTTTCAGAATCTATACCTAAAAGTTTAACCAAATATTCAATTAGTTTTTGTTTAACCGTCATCACCTTAAATATTACAATTAACAGCAAAAAGTCGCAAGCTGCTTTAGTGTCTGGTGTCTAGAATCTAGAATCTAGCAAAACTTTATTGACTTTCCCTTTAAGACCTCGTAAATTAAGATTAAGGATAGAACTTTTAAAACCGAATAAGGAGGAGGAAGCCAATGGAATTGATGAGCCAGCGCGCCAAAAAAATCATGGAAGAGTGCAAGCTTAGGGCAAAAGCTGCAGGATTGGACATTAAGGGAGAAACGTTGGAATATATTATTACCAACCAAGACATGACAGAACTTCGCACGAAGGTGATGATCCCGACTCTTTATGATTATTGGGTTAATGATGTGCAGATTGTTAGGGATAAGTGGATGTATGAAGCTTATCCGCACAATCCCTATGAAACAGTCATTAATACGAGGCCCGCAATCTCGTTTTACAACGACAATAATCCGGATTGGCTCAATACCATGATTTTTTACCACGTTTTGGGTCACATAGATTTTTTCCAGAATAATCTTTTTTACAAAAGAACCTGGGGTGATGATTTTTGTGGCCAGGCCTTAGCAGATAAACGGCTTATCAATAGGATCCGTGAAGAAAGAGGTCTGGGCAAAAGGTGGGTTGATTATGTCATCGAATTTGCCAGGGGTGCCGACAATCTTGTGGGTTATTACCAAGATCTTGAAGCGGCCGAGAAGAATCAGGCGTGGAAAAACTCGGGAACATTTTCTGAAAGATTGAATTTCTATTTTGATGAATTTTTCAGGCGTCTTCGTACTGAACGAAGAGTTGATTCTAAGTTTTACTATGATGAAATTGAACGCTACAATTCTTGCCTGAGACAATTTGGTCCAGAAAGAGTAGAGGAAGCCTTCTTTAACGACCCTACCTTTAGGAGCAAGTTTCCAGAGTTCGTTAGCCTATTTGAAAAAAATAGCAAAGAGAAGAAAGTAAGATCGGTAGATGTTTTACAGCATTTGATAGAACATTCCGATTTCCTAAATAAAGACAAAAACAAATGGATGAAAGATGTCGTCGGAGTGGTGAGAAACACTTCTTTGTATTTCCAGCCACAATTTAGGGACCATATTTGCAATGAAGGATGGGCGAGCCTCTGGCACGAAAGGCTGTTTATGACAGACGAAAGAATCAGTGGCCACAGAGTGGACTACGCTAAGATTAACTCCGACGCTTTGTTGAATCCAAGAGTGGGACTTAACCCTTACTTTATTGGTATGCGCCTTTATGAATTTATCGAAGAACTGGCAAGGCGTGGAAAGCTTTCATATGACTTTCAATTAATCAAAGACTTGGAAACCAGAAAGCGCTTTGACCAAAAAATGGGGGAAGAATATGCAAAATCAGTCCTGTTTGGAGTAAGAGAAAATTTCAACGATCATCTGTTGATAAATTTTCTTTCCGACGAAGATTTTCAGGATTTTGTAAACAAACACAATCTGTTTGTTGCTGGATTCCGTATTAAATTTGATTATAGAAGAGGTTTCTTTAAAGAAATCTATATCAAATCAAGGTCAGGCAAGGAATATCGCAAGATGCTCAATAGGTCTTTATATCATCCTCCCTACGTGGTGATTTCAGAAAGTAAGGCCAAAGATGGAGAGTTGTATTTGGATCATATTTTTGAGGGCAGAACACTCGTGACGAAATATATCCCGGCGGTTTTGAGAGGACTCTCTTACCTTGCTGGTACTAGGGTGAAGCTTGAAACGACGGAGTTTGAACGAGATGAGATTGAGGTGGATGGGCGTGATATGGAAATGCTTGTAACAAAAAAGATCCGCGTGCTCTATACCTGGGAAGGAAGAAAAATTCAGAAGAAAATTCTTTTTTCTGAAGGGCAGGTGGGGTAATCATGAACGGGAAAAAAATGGACGAAAAGAAAATAGCCCTCGAATCTTTAAAGAGAGAAATTGAAAAAAAAGAAAAGAGAGCGATTTTAAGCTTTGATGATTTTTTGGAACTGACCAGAAACGAGCCCCAAAGAGTCCTGCGAAATATTTTTCAGCTGTTTAATGACATGGTTAGAAGTTCTGTCGTTAAAGGAAAGGACGAATATCCGGACGATCCCGAATCTATCGGTTTTGTTGAGCATGATTGCTCGAAACTTTTTGTTGAAGGGATGGACAATCCTTTTTTTGTCGATAGGCTTTTTGCCAATAGATTCGTAAGGCAGATGGAGTCGTTGAGGCAGGGATCTCAGCAAAATAAAATGCATGCCTTTATGGGTCCGTCTGGGTGTGGCAAATCTACTTTCATGGACAATCTCCTTAAAGCATTTGAGCAATACACAGACACCAGGGAAGGACAGAGCTTTGAAATTTTTTGGGAGATAGATGAGAGCCAATTTTTTACCAAAAATGGTAGAGCGTGTACCGAGCCAAAGATCATCCAGGTTTCTTGTCCTAGTCACGACCATCCTCTGTTGGTCATTCCCAAAAATTACCGTGTAGATTTCTTGGACAAATTACTATCCAAAGATGTGTATGAAGATATGCCCAGAGAAATGTCCACAAAGATGGCTGAAATCAGACATAGGATTGCTCACGAAAAAGAATATGAGTGGGTATTTAAAGAAGAAGTTTGCACTATTTGTAAATCTCTTTTTTGGTCCTTGTTCAATAAACTTGGCTCCGTTGATAGGGTTTTGTCGATGGTTAAGGTTCGGACTTACCAATTCGACAGGCGCTTGGGCGAGGGCGTTAGTGTTTTTAACCCAGGCGATAGATTGATGGAAGAAATTTGTTTAAGTGATAAGCAGATTCAAGAGAAACTAAACCAAATTTTTGGAGCAAATCTTGTTAAGTATGTTTTCTCTCCTCATGCAAAAACCAACAACGGTATCTATGTTCTTATGGACATCAAGGGCGACAACAAGGGAAGGCTACTTGAGCTTCACAATGTTGTCAGTGAGGGCGTCCATAAGGTGGGCGGGGTTGAGGAACGCATAAACTCACTCGTGTTTGTCTTGATGAATCCTGAAGATAGGAAAGATATAGAAAAAGAAAATATGCCATCACTACAGGAAAGAATTGATTATAAAAACGTTTCTTATGTGATGGAAGCAGGAACAGAGGTTAAGGTCTATCGTAGTATTTTCGGAGAGTTCATTGACGAAAAATTCCTTCCCCGAGTGCTGGGAAATTTCGCCAGGATGGTGATTTCCTCACGAATGAATCCTTCTTGCAACCCACTCAAAGAGTGGATTGGGGATATGAAAAAATACGAAAAATATTGCGATGAAAATGGGCTTTTACTAAGAATGGAAATATACAGCGGAGTTATTCCGCCATGGTTGTCAGACGAAGACAAAAGAAAATTCACGGCACAGATCAGGCGAAAAATTGTCAAAGATGCGGAAAAAGAAGGGCAGAGTGGATTTTCGGGCAGAGAGTCCATCGAAATGTTCGGTGATTTTTTTGGCCGGCATGGCGAAAAGCCCAATTTAATTACCATGGGTAGTGTGGCTGATTATTTCAAACATAAGATAAGCGAAGATCGCCGCAAACTTATACCGCAAAACTTCATTAATTCACTTGTGGGCTGGTACAACTATGTGGTTTTGAACGAAGTGAAGGAAGCTCTTTATTTTTACAATAAGGAACAAATTCGGGAAGACGTTTTGCACTATTTGTGCGCGGTTAATCACGAGCCTGGAAGTAAAACAAAATGCCAATATACTGGCAAGAAAATCGAAATCACGGTTGACTTTTTCAAGATGATGAGCTCCTATTTCACCGGAAAAGATATGAATATTGTGGATGCTCTAAAGTTCGCTCGGGACATTCAGTCCAAATACATTGAGATCCTCGCGCAGGATCGAGACAGGGAGATTACCGATACGGAATTGTATAAAGAACTTTTTGATTCCTATGTCAAAAATCTGAAAGAGAAAGCGCTTCAGCCGTTTATTAGAAATGAGAGTTTTCGAGAAGCGATTAAGCTATTCGGAACTGAGGAATTTAAAATTTTTGACGCAAGGCTTAGAGATCATGTTGAGTACATGATCAGAAATCTGGTGAAGAAATTCGGCTATACGGAACAAGGGGCGAAAGAAATTTGCCTATATGTGATAGACGAAAAATTAGTTGAAAAGTTTTCTTAAAGATTAAATTATTAAAAAGCGTCCCGCAAAGCGGGGCGCTTTCTTATTAATGTTATAATATTTATCCAGTAAGGCGCGGTGGGAGCAAGTTATTCTTGACTTATCTTTTAGTGAACATTACCATTAAGGTAAGACAAAAGGATTGGCTCTTTAAAAACAAAAAGGAGGAAAAGGTGCAGGAAAAAACCAGTGTTTTAGGTAGCGAAAAATTGACCTCTCATATCCAGGAAGTTTTGGCTGAAAAAAGGCGTTTTGAAAATGCCGCGCAGGCAGTCGCGAGAATGATTTTGGAAAAGCCGGTCACGAAAATTACTCGTGCTGGCAAGGCCGTATATGATTATGAATTTTTCCGCGAAGAAAAAAAGCATATTATTGGATGGCATGACGAGATCAACGATTTTGTCAGTTTTATTCAAAATGCCGCTCGAGGCGGTTCTGCGAAAGAAATGGCCATGGTGTTTATTGGAGAACCAGGAAATGGAAAAACATTTTTCATTGAGTACGTTTGTACTAAATACAGGCAGTTTCTTTCCCGGCCAGAAAATCGAAGATATACTTTTAAGTTTGCCGGTCTAGACAAGGCCCTGGGTTATGATCCGAAGGTTTCGGAAATGCCCAGCCTGACCTTTGAAGATCCGATGGTTTTGGCGATGAATCTTTTTGAAGATATGGAAGAAAACAAAAAGAATTTCGTCCGAATGGGTTTTCGGAGTGAGGCGCTTGAGGAATTGTATGGTGGTTGGCGTCCATTGGGCGCCTCTACGGAATATCTTTGGCGCAAATTGATGTCAAAGTATGGCGGCGACGAACAAAAAGCTCTTGAACACATTAAAGTCATCCCTGTTCCCATGATGGAGAGTTTGGGTACGGTTACCGGAAAGTATTCGGCGAAGGACAAGATTACTTCTTCGTCCGTGGATCTTCTGGGTGAAGAATCATTGCAGAATCTGCTCTTTCTTCCCATGGGTGATCCAAATAGGTTTGATCTACAAAGAGGAGCTCTGGCCAGGGTGGCCGGAGGTGGTATCCATTTTTCGGATGAAATCTTTAAGAATAAGGCTGATCTCGTCAAGATTTACCTGCAAGTCATTCAAAACAGAAACATCGAGCTGGACGGTTTTAACTGGCCAATCGATACTCTCATTGTTGCAACCAGCAATAATAATGAATATAACCGGTTTGTGTCGCAGGGAGAAGAGGCGCCGGTAAAAGACCGTTGCCGCATTTGCTATGTTGCGCACAATGCCGATTATAAGTTGCAGCTTGACCTGACCAAATATTCGCTGGGAAATAAGGAAAAGAAAACCGTTACGGGAAAGCCGATGCACCAGGATCCGAATCTGATATTTGCGGCTTCTGTCGCAGTTGTTTTGACTCGTCTTATTGAATCGGAAAAATTGAGTCCTGTTGAAATGATGAAACTGGAAGCGGGTGAAGTGGCCGGTGAAAAAAGTCCCGGCTCCTTGGCGGAAGTCAAAGAGACCGCTAATGAAAATCCGGATGTCACCAAAAGGTGGGGACAAAAGGGTTTGGGACACAGGGATTTGAGCCGCGCACTGCAGATCATCGAATCAATGGTGGAAAGCCATGAGGGTGAATGCACGTTTGCCGAAGATATTTTTAAGGCGCTCAAGCGCATCATTCTGGATTATGTCACTGAAGCCAGTGATCGCAATAAGTATTTTAAAGATTTAAAAATTGCTAGAAAACTTTATCGCGAACAGGTAAAAGCTGCCATTTATAACGCATTCAGAGAAGATCCGCAGGCAATCCGCAAGGATGTGATGGCCTATGTTAATATGATCATCGGTATCGGCGCGGAAAGTTCTAGTCGAGACAAAATCTGGAGATATAAAGATCCTCAGACCCGTGAGATGAAAGCGCTTAAGATTGAAGAGGTATACATTGATGCAGTTGAGGCAAGAATGGGCCGTACTCATAAGGATGTGAAAGAAGCTTTCAGAATTAGGATTAGAAATCTCTATGGGCAAAAAATTACTACTGACCCAAATTATGATTTTATGGATGAACAGGAGCTGGTAAAAGCCGTAACCGAGGTGCGACTTGAGTCGGATGTGGCCGCGGCCAGTAGTCTGATTGGAGCCTTGACCAATAGGACCAACGAAGAGAATTTGGCCGTCTATGATAAGATGCTCAAAACGATGGTGGAAAAGCTGGGTTACTGCCCGACATGCGCGCAGAAAACCATCCAGTACTTCTGCGAAAAAACAGATGAAAGTTAAAAAAATGAGCCGGGTCGCACTTCGCGTCCCGGCTCAATTACTACCAGCCGAAAGGAGGCGGTCTCAGTGAAGGACAGGCGCATAACCAAAGCGGATCTTTTAGGAATCAAACGCGCGACAGAAGATAAATACAAAATGAAAAACGGCGTTCTTGTTCCGTCCTCTATGCTTAGTCCTATAATGTCAATCCAATCTTTTGAAGATCTTTTAAAAGTAGATGAACAGAGAGCGAAAGACGGTTTTCCTAAAAAGATAAAAATCAGAAGAATATTGGCGGGCCATGGGAAGGTTATCACTGTTCCTTATGTGGAAGAAGAAAAGCTTATTCACGGAGAATTTGAACCCCAAAATGACCAGGCCAGCGAAGACAGCGAAGAAGGCGAAGATGGGGACATGGGAGAAGCGGCTGGCCAGGGCGATGGAGAAGGGGGGGAAGTTATTGGTGAAACGCCCCTTGATGGTGATGGCGACGGCGAGTGTGAAGATCCGCAAGCCGGACAGGGATCAGGTGAACATGGCATTGAGGCAGAAGCTTATAAGCTAGGAGTAGAGCTTTCGGAAAAATTCAAACTCCCTAATTTAAAAGATAAGGGAAAGAAGGTCCCTACCGATGAGTACACATATGATTTGACCGACAGACATGTGGGCTCGGGTCAGCTTTTGGATAAAAAAGCAACTTTAAAGAGTGTTGTTAAAACCAATATAGCTTTGGGCCGTCTTGATAAAAATAATATTGACACGACAAAATTCATTATTGGTCCGCAAGATAAGGTTTACAGGGTTCTTTCCAGAGAAAAAGTTTGGAAATCACAGGCGGTTGTGTTTTTTCTGAGGGATTATTCAGGATCTATGTATGGTGAACCAACCAAGGCCATAGTCACTCAGCATCTGATGATTTATGCTTGGCTCTTGGTGCAGTATGAGTCATTGGTCATTCCAAGATTTTTTATTCACGACACAGAGGCCCGAGAAGTTTCGGTTGAAGAATATTTTAAATTAAGCGCTGGTGGCGGAACCTTTATACCTTCGGGCTATAGGGAAATTACCAAAACAGTCGATGGTGAATCACTTGCTCGAGATTACAATATCTATGTTTTTCAGGGTACTGACGGTGATGATTTTGATGACGGCACAAAAGCAATTCCTGAGATTGAAAAAATTCTGGGGTATGTAAACCGTATGGGCGTTTGCGTGGTGAAAGATTCTCGTTATAGGAGAGGAGAAAGCGGTTTTGAACAATATATAAAAGAAAGCGGTCTTCCGGACAGAAGAGATGTTTTTAGAATACATGTAATGTCTAGTTCCGGAGTTACTGATGAGCAGAATATTGAAGCCGTTAAAGCGCTAATTTCTCAAGATTAAAAAATAGAACGTCCCGCAAAGCGGGGCGTTTTTTTATTTTAATCTGATTTAAATTGTGCTATTATTATTTTGTATGGCGGGTGATAAAAAAAATAAAAAAATTGTACTATCAACTATTTCTTGGATAACATCCGCGTTGCTTTTGGCGGTTGTGATATTGATCATTTCCGGATTTCAGGTGCCTTTATTTTTTGGCGCCTTTTTGATTTCTTTACTACGCATACTAATAGCTTATGCCATAGCTGTTTTATTGGGGATGATCGTGGCATTTTTATTTTGGAAAATACAATTTTTGAAAAAGTTTTTTGTGCCGATTTTGGAAGGTATGCAGAGTTTTCCGGCGCTTTTGCTCTTACCTTTGGCGGCGATATGGTTTGGTTTTAATAATTTTGCAATAATATTCTTTTTAGTTTTTTTGATAATTTGGCCGATTATTTTTTCCGCTTACTCGTCACTTGAAAGCATGCCTCGCGATTGGCAGGAGGCGGCAAAAGTTTTTGGCGCAACTGGAATAAAAAAAATTCTGTATTTGATTTTGCCCACAATGTTCCCCGGCATAATCACCGGCTCGGTTATTGGATGGGGAAGCGGCTGGAATGCTATTGTGGCCGCTGAAATTTTAACTGCCGCGGATATTGCTATCCGGCCCGGCATCGGCGCGGGGCTATGGGAGTTGGCAAAGTCAGGCAGGCCGACCTGGGTGCTTTTGTCTGGTGTTGCAGTATTTTTAATTATTATAATAATATTTAATAAATTTATTTGGAAGCCACTTTTAAATAAAGCAGAATTATTTACGGACTAACCTTGTTAAAAAATTCTCAATTTTTAATTCTCAATTTTCAAACAATTTCCAATTACTCAATTTCCAATTATGAAATATAATTTAGAAGATCGTACAAAAAAATTTAGCAAAGATGTAATTAAATTGTCCATAAAGTTAATAAAGAATAAAATCAACGAAAATATCATCACTCAATTGTTAAGATCTG
>CAYHJU010000011.1:2674-26755 GCA_964357175.1 uncultured Candidatus Saccharibacteria bacterium | reverse complement strand
CCCGCCTTCAGATTCTAGTCTTTCGGCGAGGCGATGCCCGCCTTCAGATTTTAATCCCCCTTTTTAAATAATTTCAGGAAAACATCGCTTGGAATTTCCACATGGCCCCGCGCGGTCATTTTCTTTTTGCCTCTTTTTTGCTTCTCCCACAATTTTCTTTTTCTGGTAATGTCTCCCCCATATAAATATCCCGTAACATCTTTTTTAAGGGCCGGGATGGTTTCGCGCGCCAACACTTTTCCGCCCACAACAGCTTGCAACGCCTGGGGAAACATCACGCGCGGCAGGAGATCTTTTAGCTTTTCAACCATCTCTTTGCCTTCATAATAAGCGCTTTGTTTTGGCACAATGCGCGACATCGCTTCTACTTTTTCCTGCGCCACAAAAATATCAAGCCTCACCAAATCTCCCTTTTTCCATCCTATAATATTATAACTCAGTGAGGCAAATCCCGAGCTTAAACTTTTTAAGCGATCATAAAAATCAGATATCATTTCAGATAGCGGAATCTGGGCGCGAATAACCACCTTTTCTCCAGATATAAAATCGCTATTTAAATTTATAGCTCGACGCCCAGACAAAAGCTCCATTAAAGACCCCATGTAAGAGAGCGGGGTGATGATTTCTATATCCGACCACGGCTCCTCAATGAGGGAGTATTGAGCGTTGTCTGGCAAATGCGTTAGATTGGAAATTTCTAAAATTTCACCATTTATCATATGAACCTTGTAGGCGACAGACGGCAGAGTGATGACTGGCTCTATATTAAATTCTCTTTTCATTCTTTCCTTTACTATTTCCATATGCAGAAGCCCTAAAAATCCACAGCGAAATCCGCGGCCGAGTGTACCTGACTTTTCCGGCTCAAAGCGCAAGGCGGCATCATTGAGCTTTAATTTCCAAAGCCCGTCGCGCAACACTTCAAAATCTTTATCTTGCTCAGGATAAAAAGATGAAAAAACCACTGGCTGAATTTCTTTATATCCCGGGAGTGGCTGCGCCGCATTCTCTGCTTCAGATATAGTATCGCCCACCCTGACCAAGTTTATTTCTTTAAGGCCGGTGGCGATATATCCTATTGCCCCAGTTTGTAGCTCCGGGCACGGAGACAGTTGCGGTTTAAAAATCCCTACCTCCTTGGCTTCAAATTTTTCTTCGTTACGCAAAAATTTTAATTTGGTCCTGGCAGAAACTTTACCATCAACAATTCTCACCTGAGCTATCACTCCCAAAAACGGGTCATAAAATGAATCAAACACCAAGGCGCGAAGCGGTTTTTGAGGATCGCCTTTTGGCGCGGGAATTTTTTCAATCACCTCCTCCAGCAAACTTTCTACGCCCGTTGAATCTTTGGCGGAGATTTTAAATATGGGCAAATTTTCTCCTACTAAAGATTTTATTTCTTTTTCCACTGTTTCTATTTTAGAACTGATGAGGTCAATTTTATTTATGGCAGGAATAATCACCAGATTTTCTTTTTGAGACTGTTCAAAATGCGCCACTGTCTGCGCCTGAACTCCTTTTGATGCGTCCACAAGCAAAATCGCGCCTTCGACTGCCGCAAGTGATCTGGACACTTCATAAGAAAAATCGGCATGCCCCGGCGTATCTATTAAATTTAAAATATAATCCTGGTTTTTATAAACAAATTTCATCTGAACGGGTGCGAGCTTTATAGTAATGCCCCTTTCCCTCTCCAGCTCCATCTGATCCAAAAGCTGGGGTTTCATTTTCGACATTTCAATAGTATGGGTCAATTCCAAAAAGCGATCCGACAAAGTGGATTTTCCGTGGTTTATATGAGCAATAATGCAAAAATTTCTTATGTTTTTTTGATCCATGTTGAAAATTTAATTAAACGGTTCCTGCGTGTCTGTTTTGGGATCCAAAAATGTCGGGCGTAAAAATTTAGGCCAAGGAAACGATTTAAAAAGTAAGGCAAAATCGTCTCGGGAAAGAAGAAATAAAAACATCAGATAAATTAATACTCCCACCAAAAAAGAAGCGCCGGCGATTAAAATAGCCTGCCAAAAATTCACCGCGCTAAAAATTGGAAATTTGCCCAAAACAGCTCCGCCAAAAACCGCTCCCAAAAATGCCGCGAGAAACACCTTGGAAAATCTTTTCAAAAAGCTTTTTGCGTTAAAATCTTTAAATTTTTTGATAAATAGACAAAATATCACGATACCGGTAATAATGCTGGAAAAAGAAAATCCAGCCGCCAAAAATACTATACGAAAATCTACATCGGAAACGATTCCCAGCAAAATTCTTAAGTTGTCGTAGAAGGCTGGGTAAATTTTTATCCACCATAAAAATAAAAGCGAGAATAAAATATTTAAAATTACCCCCAGGACCACCACCAGGGTCGGTTTCCACATACTTCGCACTGCGTAAAAAGCTCGGGCTAAAATAGTTAAAAAACTATCAGCCACCACGGCAAAACAAAAAAATACCATGGACGCGCCCACCAGCTCAATGTTTTCTGCCGAAAAAATCCCTGCCCCCAAAATTATTTTGACCAAATAATTTCGCGCCACTAGCATAAAGGCCGCCAGCGGCAAAACATATAAGCTCACTTGCATCAAAACTTTTTCTACAGTTTTCAAAAAATCTTCAGTGCGTCCTTCCGCGCTTAATTTAGAAAAAACAGGAAAAGAAGCGACCGCAAAAGACATCGCTACCACGCCAAGCGGCAAAGCATACATGTTGTTGGACAAATTAAAGATTGCCACACTGCCCGCGGACAAAAACGAAGCGATAGAGGTCGCCACCCAAAAATAGATTTGGTTGGCTGAAAAACCTGTGGCAGTAGGAATCATCAACCCAAAAACCTTGGCAACTCCTTCAAAAGAAAATTTTAGTTTTTTAAATTTGGTTGCCCGAAAGATGCTTGGCAGTAAAACCAAAATATAAAGCAAGGCTCCCAAAAAAACTCCCAGAGCCAAGCCTGTCACGCCATATTTAGGGACAAGATAACTAATGCCAAATATTATCCCCAAATTATAAACCACCGGACTCAAAGACGCGGCAAAAAAAAGATTCAAAGACTGCAACACACCGACCAAAATTGCCGCAAGACCTAAGATGACCGGACTCAAAAACATTATGCGCATCATTTCGGAAAGAAGCTCCAAATTTTCTGGTGAAAATCCAGGGGCCACGACTCTCGCCCAAAAGGAAGAAGTAAAAATTCCTACTATAGCTAATAGTGTCAAAATACCAGAAAAAACAATTAAAAATGAATAGGCAAAATTAAATCCCTTCTGCCTATCTTCGTTTAATTTTCCGACAAAAAGAGGAATAAACGCGGCGCTCACAGATCCAACGATTAAGATTCCATAAATTAAATCCGGTATGCGAAAAGCGCTGTAATAAATATCGAGCGTCTGTCCTGCTCCAAAATGCGAGACCAGTAGGCGATCGCGCCAAATGCCCAACAAACGACTTAAAAAATACATCGCTCCAATTAAAGCGGCGTTTTTATAAATCAACGCACCCATATTTTGCAAAAGGGGGCTATTTGTTTTTTCTGTATCTGTGTTTTCCATAAAATTCTGTTTATTGGGAAAAGCTGGTAGAACTTAAATCTATATTTAAATTTGAAGTTTCGTATTTTTGACCGTTCAACAAAAATTCATCCGGCTCAACTTGAGCGGAAACGTTCTGACCATGCAAAGAAAAATTATATCCACCTGGCGGCATAATACTCAAATTAAAGCTTGAAGGCAAATTTAAAGCGGCATTTTTCCAGCGCAAGGAAAATCTTATGGGCCCTTTTAGGTCCTGGCTTTTGAAAAGCTTGCCGAAACCTATCCGATCTTTGCTCATAAAAACATCTGCATCTAAAGTTTGATCATGAAAAAATTTTAAATTGGAGATATCTTCTGTAAAATAATCCTCTAAGTTTCCGCTGAAAGAAAATTGCTTGCTTTGAGCATATTTAGGATAAGAATTTTCAAATATAAACCCCGAAGGAAAAGATAGTTTGATATACAAAAAACTATTAGCTTTTAGAACGCTCGAAAGACCTATGGTCAAATCCTCTAAAATATCGTTGCCGTCTTTTTTAAAATCGGCGCGCACATTAAAACTCGGGGGCGCTTGAAAAATAGTGTGACTTAAATCCAAAATAGAAATTTCCTGATCATATTGGCTTTTTTTATAAAAATTTTCTACATTTTTCCATAAATCATCGCTTCCCTTGTCTGAAGAACTGGCAAAAATATTTTTTTGAACTATTTGTGACATCAAAAAATCTTCGCTGTCTTTTTCTGATAGATTTCCGATTGCTTTAAAAAGTCCTGCGACCGCTTCCGACAAAATATGATTCGGTTTTATTATTGTCGAACCCAAATCTTTTTCCCAGACGTTCCCAAAGATGGAGTACATATTTTCAGCGCTAATGGCCTGATTTTGTGCTGGAAATGAACCGTACTTTTTGATAAAATCACCTATAAAATTCGTGCTAATTATCGCTATATTATCTATTTTTGGATAATTATTCTTTTTCAAAATAAAATTTATCAAATCAGAAGTCTCGCCAAAATCAGACAGAAAATCACTGTCGTGCACACTCCAAACATTCGTTGTAGAAGAAAGTCCTGGAGGAGGAATGAATTGCTTGGTAAAACCACCGTCTAAATTGTACAGTGATCCAAAATCCTCTACTTTTACATTTCTATTTTCAGAATTAAAATCCACCAGGGCATAATTTGAAAAAAATCCGCCAAAAGGCCTGAGCATTCTGGCGTCAGAAAATATTACAAAATATTTGCGTTGGCCTGAGATCGGCCAAAATAAAGAAAACGCGCCCTGGGAAAAGCTGGCGGAATTATTGGAATCGGAAGGTTTAAAATCAAATGTCTTTGTGCCCACAAGTTTTAAAGTGCCCCAAAAACCCAAAATTATCAGTAGTGTTGCCAAAAAAACTCGTGTAAAAAATTGAATTCTTTGTTTTTTTATATTTTTTTTCAAAGCAATCATTTCACCTTGTAAAATGTTTAAATTTTTGGAAAAAAATGAGACGCGCGCCGGATTGCCCTTTTTAAAATCTAGATGCCAACTGCCAAAAAACGATTTGGGAGCATCCCTTTGCGACTCTCTGAAATCTTTTTCCCACTTTTCCCAATCAGAAAATTTCACATCTGTCATTATGTTTGATATGTTTTTCCCCTTTTTTTTCATTTTTTCATTATAACACAACCTCACGGCTTATTTAAAAACAAAAACCGCCTTAGTGGGCGGTATAAATTTTATAAACTTTTTCGGCTGTATTCTGCCAAGAAGTGCCACTTTTTAAAACAAATTGGCGATGGCAAGCTTCAGGATTTTTTATTTTTTCAATCATTTTTTGGGCAAGCTCATCGATATTTTTCGGATCAAAAAATTCAACACTTCCCCCTGCCACCTCTTTGGCTCCCACATTTTTAGAAGAAACCAGATCACCTCCAGCGGAAAGCGCCTCAAGATAAAAAAATCCGAACCCTTCCAAAAAAGACGACAGAATGTCTGCTACCGCCCCCCTCATGAGCAACGCTTGTTTTTCTACATCAAGCATTCCCAAAAATATAATGGCGGGATCGTTTTGGTATTTTTGAAACAAATTTAAAACATCAGGAAAACTTTTATCTGCCACGCCTCCAATCAAAAGTTTTGCGCCTGAACTTGGCATCATTTCCAGCGTTTTTTTAAAAGCGCTTATCAAACCATCTAAATTTTTATGCGTTCTCCAGATGCCGCCTGCAAAAAAGTATGGGCCATTTATTTTAAATTCATTTTTTATCATCTGACGCGCCTCTTCTTTGGGTATTTTTGCCGCTTCCTCATACGCCTTGGGGCTAACAATGCCCGAATATATAGTCTCAATTTTTTCCGGATTAATTTTTATGCGATTTATTAAATCATCACGTGTTAAATTTGATACAGCGATAATTTTTTGAGCCTTTTGCCCCAATATTTTTAATATCAAATAAAAATATTTTCTGCGAAGCCATTGCGACAATTTTGCTCTTTTTGTAGAAACAAAATCCAGAGGAACCAAATCATGAATCGTCACAACCATTTTACCTTTATAAAAAACTGGCGTGTTCCAGTGTGGCACATGCAGTATATCCAAATTTTCTTTTTCAAATATTTTTTTCAGGCGATATTGCTCCGCCAAACTATAAATTGGCACATCAGCTAAAACTTTTTTTATAATTCCTAGCGAGCCCGCAGACGAAAGCTCGCTTTTATCTGGGGCGAGCGACGGAATTACAAGCCTGTCACGAAAAGTGACAGCGCTTATATTTGTTCCGTCAACTGGCGGATTAAAAAATTTAGTTTCAAATTCTTTCGTTTTTAAAAATAAAACGAACTCATCTTGGGGATGAATTTCTGCTATCTTTAAAACTAAATTTTCTATATAAGCGCCGACGCCTCCGGGCTCGCCTAAAATTCTCGCATCAATTCCTATTTTCATAAGCCTTGTCCACAAAATTTTTAATGTTTTTCAAAAAGTTTTCTTCACTGAATTTAAGCGCTGATTTTCTAATTTTTTCTCTATCAAATTTTGTTTGAGAAAATTTTTCTATGCATTCATTTATAGACTCCGACGACTGTTCGTCAAAAAATAGTCCGGAAACACTATCTTCAACAATCTCCAGCGCCCCGCCTTTTTTATATGCCAAAACAGGCGTGCCACAAGCGATTGATTCTGCCGCCACAATTCCGAAATCCTCAACCTGAGGAAACACTAACGCACGAGCGTTTTGATAAAGGGTTCGCAATTTTTCTCTGCTCACCCCACCCTCAAAAGAGATGTTTTTGCTGGATCTGGCCATTTTTTTAAGATATTTTTTTTGCGGCCCATACCCTACTATTTTTAAATTCAGGCCGTTTTTTTTGAACGCCTCAATAATTAAATCGATTTTTTTATAAGGTAAAAATCTAGAAACGACCAAAAAATATTTTTCTTTGCCATCAGATTCACCATCCAAAACAAAAAAATCGGTGTCCACTGGAGGATAAATAACTTTCGCGTCGCGCTGATAATATTTTTTGATTTTTTGAGCAATGAAGTTTGAATTAGTAATAAAAAAATCTACTCGGGAAGACACTTGGCGATCCCACATTCTTATATAGTGTATTAAAATATCAGAAAATATTTTTATTCTTTTTAAAATACTAAATCCACCATCTTTGCTGAAAGACGGGTCCCATGCGTATCTCACAGGAGAATGCAAATAGCAAATATGCAATGTCCCGGGATGAATTATCACGCCCTTAGCATATCCGGCAGAAGACGAAATGACTAAATCGTACCCTGAAAGATCAAATTGTTCCGTGGCAAGAGGCATCAGCCAGGAAAAATACCTGTAAAATCTTTTGGGGAAAATACGACTATTTAAAAAAGAGACGTGAATGTCACGACCCAAAAATTCATCACCCATCGCTTTTTTATCGTATATCAAAGTATATATTGGAGCTTCGGGATAAAGTTTTGTTAAGCTTTTTAAAACCTTTTCCGCTCCCCCAAGTTGTGTTAAATAATCGTGTACTAATGCGATTTTCATATCTCTAATTTTATCACATCCTGCCTCCCATGGCATTTTTTATATTTATTCCCCGACCAGCAGAAATTAATAATCACCCTTGTCAAAATCTTCCTTTAATTCTTGCCAGTCATGATAAATCTTGTATCGTAGCGCATCTGGAGCCATCTCAAAATTCTTTCCTGTGGAATCAATTTCTATCCATGTTCCGTTATGTGGGTTATAAATTTCTAACCACGAATGTCTATCTCCTGCTTCTTTTTGACGCTCAAGTTTACCATGAATAAATTTTGTTGGAATGCCTAGTTTTCTTAAAACGTTACCAAAAATGTTTGCCATTGAACCGCACGACACCATCCCCCGATCTATCATCTCTGGCAAAGGAGTAAATCTAGAATCGGCAAAAGATTTTGCTTTGTCTCGTTTCTTCCCATATATGCTGAGTAGTTCATCTCGAATATTTTCTAATAATTTTTTTACAGTTAATTCAGAATTTTGTTGTTTAATCCTATCCCATAGCACCCCCGGGATTTCTTGAGCCCGCAACCATTCTGCAACATCACCCTCTAACCTTTCCCTCTCGTAATCAGAGAGTTTTATTTCCTTCAATATATTCAATTCCTCTATTTTTGGCACTTTCTCCATAATTTTCAAACTTTTTTAAAATTAATTTAGAAATTGAATAATTGGAAATTTAAAATACTAGATTCTACTTTCTACTTACTATTTTCTACTTCCTGCCTACCGGCAGGCAGGTCTAGCCCTACCAAGCCGATTTATCTGTTAATAAAATTTTAATAGTTTTGAGTATTATTTTAAAATCCAAACCCAAGGACCAATTATCACTGTAATATTTTTCCAGCCGCACTTCCTCAGAAAATGGCAAAAATGGTTTTTTCTGCTCTGCTCCTGTCACCTGCGCCATACCAGTAATGCCGGCTTTGTTTTTTATTAAAATTTTTGATTCTTCATTAAAATGTGCCACTTCTTCCGGCTCGTGCGGCCTGGGACCCACTAAACTCATATCCCCTTTTAAAACATTTAAAAGTTGGGGTAGTTCGTCCAGGCGCGTCTTGCGTAAAATCTTCCCAAATTTTGTAACACGCGGGTCATTTTCCATTTTAAAAAATGGTCCGTCACTACGAATATTATTTTGCGCAAGTTCATTTTTGTGATTTTGCGCGCCCACAAACATCGTACGAAATTTCCACATTAAAAATTCTCTACTCTGACTTATCCTTTTTAAACGTATGATAGGCGCGCCCTTGGAATCCAATAAAATTAAAATGCTTATCACTAAAAAAACTGGAGACAAAAAAACAAGGCCCAAAAAGGACCCCAAAAAATCTACCGCACGTTTTATTTTTTTTGAAAAATTTTTCTGCATTAAATTAAAAACTTTTGGGGAAGACTTAATTATACTATAAGCCGGATTCTGTATCCAGAATTTTCACAAACACTGGACGGCAATCATCTATCTGGGTCAGCGATTACTCGATGACTCAAGCGATCTACTTTTTCAGCTTTTACTTGCGATAAAAAAACGCAGGCAGAAGCACTTGATCTTGCACCAGGTAGGGTTTGCCACGACTTGAGGTCGCCCTCAAGCGAAAAGAGTAGCTGTAAATTTCTTCGCAACACCTCTTTACTTTTCACCTTTAGCCAAATTTATCTGCGCAAAGCGCAGCTAAAAATTTGAGCATCCCGCCGTAGCTCAAAGAGCGAAGGCGGATAGCCCGTGGCCAGTATTGTCTCTGTGGCACTTTCCCTGAACTGACATCACTGCCAGCTCGGTGGACGTTATCCATTACCCTTAATCCCAATTCCGTTAAAAACGAAATCGAAAGATGTCCGGACTTTCCTCCACGTTCTCCATAAAGAAAACACAGCGATTGCCCATATAATTAAGTTTCCCCCAGAAATTTTTAATTTTTAATGCACTTTCCCTTGTGCCTATATTATAACAAAAAACGGGCGTAAGTCAAATGCATTACATTGCCCGCTTAAATCCGAAACGTTCAATTAATTATTATTTTTTATCCCAACCCATTTTCTCCAGAGCTTTTCCTGCCGCTTTTTGTTCGGCTTCTTGCTTGGACAATCCATCGCCTTCTCCGATTAAATCTTCTTTTAAAAACACACCCACTTCAAAATGTCGCGCGTGATCCGGTCCCCACTCTTTTAAAACCTGATAGCGCGGAGTAATGCCGGTTTCTTCTTGCGCTTTTTCTTGAAAATAACTTTTATCATCCACATACTTTTTCTCCGCTATAATTTTAGGAAGCTCGGGAATCATATATTTGTGTACAAATTTTTCACATTCCTGATATCCCCTATCCAAATACAAAGCGCCAATTAAAGCCTCCAAAGCATCAGCCAAAATATACTGCCTCGCTCTTTCGGTGTCTCTTGCTTCTCCTCGCGAAAGCATCAAAAAATCACCGATTTTTATTCTTTCGGAAATTTCCGACATCATATCGCTATTTACCAAAGCCGCTCGCCAGCTAGTTAATTTTCCCTCCGGATCTTTAAAGTTTTTGTACAAATAATCAGTAACAATTAATTCCACCACCGCATCACCCAGAAATTCCAGGCGCTCATTGTGCTCCAGTTTTAAATTTGGATGTTCATTTAAATAAGAACGATGCACAAACGCTTGTTTAAGCAAATTCTCATCGTTAAACTTTATATCTAAAGAATTTTGAAAATCTTGAAGATCGCTCATGGCTTTATTGTTCATCCCCATTAATTTCTTCGCTCTCCACTTCGTTTTCTTTGTTGTTTAAACTCTCGGCTATTTTAATAATTTTTTCCGCCACCTCTTTTTCATCCTCCTCAGAAATAGTGCTTTCAATTTGTGGCTCCTCCCCGAATGTTTCTTTATAGATGGTGCCCAAAACTCCGTTTACAAATTTGCCAGATGATTCTCCGCCAAAAGTCTTTCCCAGCTCAATCGCTTCATTTATTGCAACTTTAGGGGGCACTTCGTCTTTATTGCCAAATAAAAGCTCGTAAATTCCTATGCGCAAAACATTTCTATCAATTATGGGGATCTGCTCAATGGGCCATTCAGGAGCGGCGGTGGTTATGATAGGATCTATTTTTGATAAATTGTCTGCCACGCCCTTTACAATGCGCACCGAAAGCTCTGTATCAGTAACGCTAGGAGCGAATTCTTGAAGATCATGTTCCAAAATCTCGTCTATCTTTTTTTCTCTGCCAGAAAAATCCCATTCATATAGGGCTTGCATTGCTATGGAGCGCAAAAGATGTCTTTGGGCCATACAATTAGAATCTAGTATTTAGGAGTTAGAATCTAGCAAAAAATTAAAAGTTGATAATTACTTGTGGTCGTGTCCTCCGTGGCCAGCTTCTTTTTCTTGGCCCTTTAATTCTTGGGCCTTGGCCTTCTTTTCTCTCTTGGAAAGTTTTTTCAAGACGTCAATCATCTGCTTTTTGCCATAATATCCGCAATTTTTGCAAACTGTATGTGAAACAACCTCAGCTCCGCAGTGAGAACATTTAGCGAGTTTCGTGCCCTTGAGAGCAAAGTGCGATCTGCGATTATTTCTGCGTGAAGTTGTGTGTTTTTGTGTTGGTGTAGCCATAAAATTAGGAGTTAGTAATTAGGAGCTAGAATCTAGCACGTACAACTTATGAGTTCGCATTACGAAAAAAATCTTATGCTAACTCCTAAATTCTAGATTCTAAATTCTAACTTGTCTATCATAGCAAAGAAAAATAATTTGGCAAGCCTTCGTGTGAATGCGTTGAAAAATTTCAAAAAGAAAAAGCCGGGGTTCACGTACCCGGCTTGTGTTTCCTACGTTTGGGGCTTACGCCGCTTCCTAAGCCTGAAGCAGTAAGGGGCACTCTTGCGGAGACCCTACTCGCTCCCAAGAAAATCCTCGGGAGAACAGATTACGGAAGCTACCGGATCCCTATAATAGCTTCCTTGCACCTGTTACCCTGCATTATACTCCTAAAATAAAATTTGTCAAGTCCCCCACTTTTTCGTCAAGCAATTCTTTATTTTTCGCCTCTACTACCAATCTTATCAGAGATTCTGTGTTTGATGCGCGTAAGTTAAACCACCAGTCCGAGTAATCCACACTTAGGCCATCTATTTCTTTTTGCTTGCCGTCTTTAAATTCTTCTTTTGCCTTTTCTATGAGCGCAGGCGCATTTTCTACTTTAAAATTCATTTCGTCTGATTTTTCCCAAGATCGCAAGCCTTGCGTGAGCTCATCTATGGTCTTACCGCTTTCGCTTATAATCTTTAAAAATAGAAGCGCCGCAAAAATCGCTCCGTCCACAAAAAAGAAGTCTCGGAAATAATAGTGCCCCGAAAGCTCTGCCCCAAAAACAGCATTATTTTCACGCATAGTGTGTTTTATAAAAGCATGCCCCACCCTGCTTTCAATAGCCCTGCCTCCATTTTCTTGTATCTCCTCTGAAACGCCTCGGCTCATTCTTAAATCCAAAACAATATTTTCGTCTTTTTTCTTATTTAAAAAATACCGACTAAAAATTATAGCGATATCGTCGGCGCCCACCAAAGAACCGTCTTTTTTTACAAAAAATACTCTGTCGCCATCGGCGTCAAATGCTACTCCCATTTCAGCTCCCACCTCTTTGATTTTTGCTGATAATTTTTCCAGCGCGCCTGGCTTTAAAGGATTGGGGTCGTGATTGGGAAAATTTTCGTTTGGTTCAAAAAATAATTTTTCAGCGTTTAATTTAAAAAGTGGAATGATTTTTTCCATTATCGGGCCCGTCGCTCCATTTGCACAATCAAAAACTATTTTTTTGTCGCCCAGATTGATGTCTCCGACATTCTTTTGAAAAAAGTTTACATAGTCAATCAAAAAATCTTTTTCTTTCATCTGGCCCCGCTCGTTTGCAGAAAAATCTTCATCACCTTCTACCAATTTTTGTATTTCTTCCAGGCCATACCCCAGACCCACTGGAACAGCGCGAGCAAGGCAAACTTTAAAACCATTGTCGCCCTTGGGATTGTGTGATGCTGTCACCATAATGCCCCCGTCTGTCTCCGCTTGGTTTATCGCAAAGTAAAACATCGGCGTAGAATTTAATCCGGACCACAAGACATCACCACCCGCCCCCACGATGCCCTCCGCCAAACTCTTGGCTAAAACCGGAGACATTTCTCTGGCATCAAAACCAACCACCACATTGGGCTTACCCCCACACCTACATCTCAGATATTCAATGGGGTGTAGGAAAAAATGCATTAGGTGTGGGGGCTTATTTTTGCCTATTTTGCTCTTGAGCCAATGAATATAGGCCTCGCCTAAACGCTTGGCAAATTCGGAAGTTAAATCCTGCCCTTCTTTGCCGCGAATATCATACGCTTTAAAAATTTTTGGATTGATTTTCATAATTCACCCTGTTAAATAATCTTTAATTTTTATAAAAATTAAAGATTAAAATTTGCTATTTTAAATATCTATCTCCACAATAAATTATAACACAAATCGACAATAATTTTTATTAAAAAATAAAAGCAAATTTTATTTAACGGGGTAAATTTTAAAAAACTCACCTCAACAAAAATAAAGCCCCCGCTTTGTTGCGGGGATTTTTAATCAGTTAAAAGTTAAAAATATTTTTTAAAAGAGCAGAAATCACATCATTAAAAAAACAAAGGGCGAAAGACGCAGAGATGATAATGGCAACCAACAAAACCCATTCAACCCAGGCGCGAGATTTTTCTTTGGCAATCTTTGGCATTATAAATCTGTAGGCCAGCCAAAGCCAAAAAGCAATAAACGCTACAAAAAAAACCAGCATTCCCAGCGCGTCTTTTAACATATTCGCCTCCCTGAACTTTTAACCATTTATAACACGATTTAATTTTTTATGCAAATAAAATATTCCGAACCAGTACGTTTGTAAAGCTTTTTATAAAAGTACTAGCCAAAAAACTTTGAAGGCGTTGATTTTTGATAATTAAAACATTACAATTTCTTTAACAAGTTGTTTTAATTTTTTACTATGTCTTTATCCATCGGAATTGTGGGCTTGCCCAATGTCGGCAAATCCACACTTTTTAAAGCGCTGACCAATCAAAACATAGAGATCGCCAACTATCCTTTCGCCACCATAGACCCAAATGTGGGCGTGGTTGTGGTGCCTAACGAAAGATTAGAAAGGCTGGCCGCTATGTCCCATTCAAAAAAAATCGTGCCCACTGCCATTGAATTTTATGATATTGCTGGACTTGTGAAGGGCGCCAATTTGGGCGAGGGCTTGGGAAATAAATTTTTATCCCACATTAGAGAAACAGACGCGATAGTGGAAGTGGTGCGTATATTTGAAGATGCAAATATAATCCACGTGGAAGGCAAGCCCGAACCAAAAAGAGATATTCAAACGATAGAACTTGAACTGATTTTGGCAGATTTATCCAGCGCCGAGAAAGCGCTACAAAATTTAGAAAAAAATATTCGTGCCGGAAATAAAGAATCTATAGCTGCTGGAAAAGTTTTAGAAAAAATTATTCAAAACTTAAAAAGCAATTCGCCCATCCGCGCGCTAACTTTTCAAGATGAAGAGAAATTTTTAATAAAAAGCTTTTCTTTCTTAACCCAAAAACCGCTGATGATTCTTTTGAACGCCGATGAAAAAATTTTATCCAACACCAGCGAGCTTTCACAAATAAAAAAAGATTTGGCCAAGGAGGTAAATATAGATCCTGAATTTGTCATAGCGTCTGACTTAAAGTTTGAAGCGGAACTCGCGGATTTATCCGCACAAGAAGCTGAAGAGATGCGCGCCTCTCTAGGCCAAGACGGCGAAAAAGAGGGTCTACAGAATTTAATCAAGGCAGGATATAAACTTTTAAATCTGATAACTTTTCTTACAACGGGCGAAGACGAGACTCGCGCCTGGACTACAACAAGTGGCAGTTTGGCGCCTCAAGCGGCAGGCAGAATTCATACAGACTTTGAAAAAGGATTTATTAGGGCGGATGTCATAAACTGGCAAAAATTACTTGAAGCCGGTTCGTGGGGAGAGGCTCGCTCTAGAGGATGGTTAAAATCAGAAGGCAAAGAATATGTAGTCAAGGATGGTGATGTGATAGAGTTTAAGTTTGCAAATTAGCTCAAAGACACAAATCAATATTATAATAAAAAAGAAAATCCCCCCGCCCTTTTGGTACTACGCCAAAAGGGCGGGGGGATTAAATTTGCCTAGGCCGCCTTTTTGGACGGCTTTTGGATACGAACAACCCGAACAATCGCAGAAAAATCGTCAGTAAGCCAGCAATAGTTCATACGCCACCTGCCAGCGTGCCAATACATATACTGAACACCTTTCCTATGCTTACTATCGCACCAAATTGTTCCCGGAAAAATCAGATTAAACTTCCTCCAGTCCTCCGGGATATATTTTGGGTGATGCATGAGAAAAGTGAGAGCGCGACCACCAGCCAAATATCCCTTTTTTCTTGAACGAGAGATTGCAAGCTCACCCCTGATGGGTTTTTCTTCGGGGATGTATTTTTCTTCGGGCAAGAGAAAATCTACAAGATCCAAAATCAGGCCCCCTCGCATAGCAAATGGAAATTCGGCATCTTCGACAAGCTCTATCGCCCAGTCTGGCTGTGTAAGAATGGCCGGAAGAGCAACGGGAGAAATGTCATCTTTAAAGATTTTTTCAAAAACCCTATCACTAAGCAAACACTCTGTGAAATTGCGATCGCTTCTGATGATCTGCAATATGCGACAAACCTCTTTCGCGTCGCGCTTGTCATCATCTACAAGTTTCAAAATTCTATCCATCAAGCTCACAAGCTTCGCTCTCTTCGCGTCCATGAACTCCTCCTTGGTTTATTTTAAAAGAACATTAAAAACATAACAAAAGAGTGGTGATTAGTCAATAATCTCGGGTAATCTTGCCGGAACTTCTATCGGGGGGTTGACTAAATAAATAATATTGCTAAACTTTAAAAAGTATATGGATTCAGATGATAAACAAAAAATTTACGAACTCGCTTTTTTAGCAAACCCCTCGCTTCCGGAAGAGGAACTTTTGGCTTTGGTAGAAAAAGTAAGGAATTGGGCAAAAGAAACGGGTTGTGAAATAATAAAAGAGGGCGCGATGCAAAAAAGAAAGCTGGGATACAGCGTTGGTAAATTCCAATCGGCCTTTTTAATTTCTTTACTCATGAAAGGGCCATCAAGCGCTCCTGAAATTTTAGATAAAAAAATTATCGTAGAAAATAGCATACTGAGGCATCTTTTTGTAAATTATACCCAAAAAGAGCTCGATCAATTGGAACAAGGCAGAACTATTAGAACTAGAAGAGAGCCAGTCTTGTCGTCCGCACAAACCACTATCACGTCTTCGGCACCAACAAAAGAAGCGACGCCAAAAGAAGAGGCGATGGACAAAGAAAGCCTGAAAGAAATAGATAAACGGCTTGAAGAAATTTTAGGTAAAAACATATAAATAAAAATACACTATGAATTTAAACAAAGCTTTTTTATTGGGAAATCTGACTCGCGACCCGGAGGTGCGCACTACTCCCAGCGGACAGACTGTTGCCACTTTTGGTCTAGCCACCAATCGCGTTTGGAAAGATAAGGCGGGGCAGAAGCAAGAAAAAGCGGAATTTCACAATATAGTTTTGTGGGGACGCTTGGCAGAAATAGCCGCGCAATATTTAAAAAAGGGTCAGAATGTTTTTATTGAAGGACGAATAGAAAATCGCTCATGGACTGGTCCAGACGGACAGAAAAAATACAAAACAGAAATTATTGCGGAAAATATGCAGATGGGTCCGAAATCAGGCGGTGGCACGGGAAATTATTCACCCGAAGCCAGCAGTAAGACCTCGGCCGTAGAAGAAATCCCAACTATTTCCCAAGACGAACCACCAGCCGCCGACTTAGAAGATATACCGTTTTAACAAATTTTCAATTTTCAGTTCTCAATTTTCAAAAAATTTACAGTGAATTAATTTTCAAACTTTTAAAAAATATATTTAGAAATTGAGTAATTAGAAATTGTTTAGAAATTAGAAATTAAAAATTAGAAATTTAAGTTCATGTACACTCCAACCAGAACAAACATAATAAAAAGACATTGCTACTTTTGCACGCAAAATATGAAAATGCTGGATTATAAAAATTCAGATCTGCTTAAACGTTTCATCAGCGCGCAATCCAAAATATCCAAACGCAAAAGAAGCGGCACCTGCGCCAAACACCAACACCAAGTCGCTCAAGCAATAAAGCGCGCGAGATTTTTAGCCTTACTGCCTTACGGCCCGACGAGCAAATAAATTTTCATCCATATTTAAAAACCTCCGCGATGCGGAGGTTTTTAAATAAATATCTATTCTTTTTCCTCTGTCTCTTTCGCGGATAAATCCGTTTCCTTCTCTTCCTCCACCGCTTCTGCCACTGGACCTGCTTGCGCGGATTTTTTTACCGCCTCAACCATTTCTTTTAAAATCGGTTTATTTTCTTTTAAAAATAGACGGGCATTGTCAAAGCCTGCGCCTAATTTATTTTCTCCAAAATAAAAAGTCAAACCCTTTTTCTCTGCCGAGCCATAGCGCAAAGCAGAATTTAGCGCGTCCGCTTCATAAGAAATTCCTTCGTTGAACATCAAGTCCACTTCCACAGTCTTGAAAGGTGGCGCCACTTTATTTTTCACAACTTTAATTTTTACGCGATTACCCACTATCAAATCACCCTTTTTAATCTGCGCGATTCTTTTCATTTCAATTCTGACCGAGGAATAAAATTTGAGCGCCTTACCACCAGTGGTCGTTTCTGGATTGCCAAACATCATACCGATCTGCATACGGATTTGGTTTATAAAAATAACCAAAGTATTTGTTTTGGAAACGATAGCAGTAAGTTTGCGTAAGGCACGTGACATTAATCTCGCCTGTAGTCCGATGCTTTGTTGGCCCATATCGCCCTCAATCTCCGCTCTTGGAGTCAATGCCGCCACTGAATCAACTATGACTACATCCACCGCTCCCGACCTTACCAAGCTCTCAACTATATCCAGCGCTTGTTCGCCGTTGTCAGGCTGAGAAATAAACATCTCTTTTACATTCACGCCAATTCTTTTGGCATATTCAGGATCTAGGGCGTGCTCGGCGTCCACGAAAGCCACCGCCCCGCCTTTTTTCTGCGCTTGTGCGGCGATGTGCAAAGATAGCGTGGTCTTGCCCGAAGATTCCTGTCCATAAATTTCTACCACCCTGCCCCGCGGTATTCCGCCCACCCCCAAAGCCAAATCCAAAGACAAGGAACCTGTAGGAATTACATCCACATCCACCTTTCTAATATCTCCCAATTTCATTATTGATCCCTCGCCAAATTTCTCCTGAATATCTTTCACCGCTTCCTCCAAATTTTTTGCTCTTTCGTCTTTCGCCTCGTTTGTTTTTTCTTTTTTCATAGATGTGAATTAAATTATTTAATCTTTTTGTAAGTATATTATTAAAATAAATTTTTGCAACCTACAATCCAAAATCTTCGTCCTCTTTTTTTGAATCGTCTTCTGGTTCAGAGGCTTGTGACACTGATTCTATCTCTCCAAACCCCTCTTCCTTTCCTACCAAAATCCTGCGCGGCTTGGCGCCTTCGCCCGGCCCCACGACCCCTTGTTCTTCCAACAAATCTATCAGTCGCGCGGCGCGAGCATACCCCACGCGCAAACGACGTTGCAAAAGTGAAGTGGATGCTTTCCCTGCCTTTATCACAGTATCTCTGGCGTCTTCCAAAAGTTCATCGTCAAATTCTCCCGACACATCATCAAAATTTACTTCTCCCTGATTTTTCTGCTCCTCAAAATCTATCTGCTCACCAAGCTCGTCTTTCATTTTTTTTGCCGAACCTTTCCAGTAATCCACCACCTTTTTCACTTCCTCATCTGAAATAAACGCCCCCTGAATACGTCGTGGCTTGGAAGTATCGCCAGCAAGATAAAGCATATCTCCGTTTCCTAAAAGTTTTTCCGCGCCTGACATATCCAAAATAGTTCGTGAATCAACTTGCGTCGCCACCTGCAAAGCGATGCGACTGGTGATATTTGCCTTAATAAGCCCAGTGATGACTTCCACTGATGGTCTTTGGGTTGAAATCATTAAATGAATTCCTACCGCGCGAGACATTTGCGCAAGACGAATAACAGAACCTTCTACCTCTCTTGGAAAGCTCATCATTAAATCGGCTAGCTCGTCTATCACTACCACTAAATATGGCAATACCAGCGAAGCGTCATCTCCACTATTTATAATCTGCGAATTATAACTATCTATATCACGGTTTCCCGCTTCGGATAAAACCTCATACCTTCTTTCCATTTCTTTTACCGCCCAACGCAACGACTGTATCGCCTTTTCTCTTTCAATTACCACGGGCGCTATTAAATGCGGAAGATCTTTATAGGCAGACATTTCAACTCTTTTGGGATCAATAATTAAAAATCTTAAAGTACGGGGAGAATTTCTGTAAAGCAAACTATTTATAACCACATGCAAGGCCACACTCTTGCCGCTACCTGTGGCGCCTGCGATTAAAAGGTGTGGCATTTTAGCAAGATTAGCATAAACCGCTCCGCCCATAACATCACGTCCCAAGGCAAAAAGCAAAGATGACGGGTGTTCAAAAAACGTTTTTTCCGCCAGTAGATTTCTAGCTCTAACTCGCGCAACACTTTTATTGGGAACTTCTATCCCTACAAGCGACCGTCCCGGTATAGGCGCCTCAATTCTTATCGGGTGCGCGGCTAAAGCCAAAGCTAAATCATTTTGCAATGAAGTAATTTTTGAAAGCTTTACTCCTTGTGCCGGCTTTAGTGTATATTGTGTTACTGTTGGCCCCACATTAATTTCGGCCATTTCAACCGAAAGGCCAAATGTCTCCAGCGTTCTTTTTATAATATTTGAATATGCCTTGGTGTCTCCGCTGGATGGAACTTCTCTATCTTCTTCTAAAAGATTTAAAGGGGGCAGGGGGTAATTGGAGGCAAAGGATGCGTAAAGTTTTTTATTTTTTTTGTTTTCTAAGCTTTTTTCATTCGGACCAAGTCCGACCGGCCTTGGGCCGGCTTCTTTCTTCTCTTTTATTTCTTCTTGCTGAACATTGCCGTGAGATTTTTCCGGTTTATTTAATTGTAATTCTTCCGCGTTTTCTAAAATTTCGTTTTCTTTTTTCTTGTAGTCGTTCCAAGCGCGAGCGATAGATATATTAAAAATGATAATCAAAGAAACTATTGCTACCGCTATCAAAAATACCCACGACGCAACGCTTCCGAAAAGTTTCGTGAGTGGCGCTCCTACTATCCAACCAACATATCCGCCGTATCTTGCGCTCTCGTTCATCAATTGAAAAATTCCCAGACCACTCAATAAAAGCATTCCACCACCGATTAAAGATGTTTTGTACAAACTATGCTCATCTTGTGATGTTAAAAATAAAACAGCCACCACTATAAAAATAATAGGTATCAGAAAAAACCCTATTCCTAAAACTTTCTGCATCGCTTCATAGAAAAAATCTCCCACGCTTCCCGCCCAACCAAATGCCCCCAAAAGCATTATCAGGGCCAACGCCAAAAGCACAATCCCCCAAACAGAGCGCTGGGCCTCAGGATGCAAATCTAAAAATTTCTTTCCCTCTTTTTTAGCACTTCTAGATTTTGGCACCTCCTCATCCAAGTCTTCTTCTAAATCTTTTTGTTTTGAATTCTTTTTAGGCATATTCACCCTGTTAAATAAGATTTTCCTTTAAATAATTTAATTAGAAAAATCTTAATTTTAATTTATTATATAACTTTTTATACTTCTATCTTTTCAAATTAGCATCACGCACTTAATATAACCTGTAAATTAAAATTATTTAACAGGGTAAATTAATCTTGTACAACGAAATTATATCACAATCCAGCACCTTTTAAACAGCTCGAAAGGTGCCGGATAAAATCCTTGACAAGTTGCCAAAAAGGAGTATAATGAAGATAACGTTACGAAGGCACACTGGCAGTGGACTCATGGTGAGCCCCTACTACCAAAAACGAATGATCGCCCTTTGAAAACAGGAGGTTGCGATGTTTAGGCTCAGGAGTTTCGTGTTTATGCTTTTTGCGATCTTCTTTTTCGCGGCCTTCTTTTCCTTCAACGCTTCCGCGCAAGGCATGATGCCTTATGATCTTGCGAGCGCCACATCATCTGCAAGCTCTTCTTCGACAAAAGGTGACGGTCCGCTCGCAGATCCTCGCGAAATGCAACTGGGAAGCATCAACCAGGATATCGACTGGCTAGGAGAGCGGATTGAAAGCTACAACGACTCCATCCAGGAGACGCTGACGGACATCGACAGCATCAACGAAAAAGTCCACGACCTAGATTCGGCGGCCGAGGACTTTCACGAGGAGTTCTTAGAGCTCAACGAACGCGCTGACAACTACTATGACAACATCAGTTATTACAAGAATTGCATCGATGCCAATATGACGAAAATCGCGGAGCTAACGGATCGACTCGATAAGCTAAGAAAAGACATCGACGAAAATCCGTTCCGCTCGCAACTGGAAGTCGTCACCGCAACCCCGACCCCTCAACCCTTCGCCCCATCGGGCAAGTAACAAAACGGCGACCCTGGCACATTGTGCCAGGGTCGTTTTCTTTTTTATTAACACAACATATGGTAGAATATGAACATACCAATTAAATTCACCCTGTTAAATCCTGTGTGGCAGGAATTTTGCTGAAAGCAAAATTATTTAACGGGGTAAAAAAAATAAATATGTCTTTAGTATATTTAATAGTTGCCGCCATAGTGCTGGCCGTAGTATGGGCAGTTTTTTCATATAACACGCTCATCACTTTAACAAATCGCTCCAAAGAGGCTTGGTCCGATATTGATGTTCAGCTAAAAAGACGCCACGACCTCATTCCCAACCTTATAGAAACAGTGAAAGGATACATGGCGCACGAAAGCAATGTTTTAGAGGATGTTACCAAAGCTCGCGCCCAAGCATTGTCAGCGCAAAATTTGACCGAAAAAGATAGCGCCGAAAACCAGCTCTCACATACCCTCAAATCTCTTTTTGCAGTCTCAGAAAATTATCCACAACTTAAAGCGTCAGAAAATTTTATGGAACTTCAAAGGGAGTTGGCCGACACAGAAAACAAGATTCAGGCAGCGCGCAGATTTTACAACGCCAACGTGCGAGATTTAAATATTCAGATTGAAAAATTCCCACCATCTTTAATCGCACAGATGTTTCATTTTTCAAAAATGGAACTCTTTGGCTTAGAAAATCCCGCAGAAAAAGAAACGCCCAAAGTTTCTTTTTGATTGGCTCTTGAAAAATAAATTGAAGGGGTGTACACTTGTCAAGTAGGTGTTATTAATTATTAATTCATCTTGTTAAATAACTTAATTTAAAGTTATACGTATTTGACGAGATGAGTCCTGTTAATAACTTATAGAAAACCTTAAGCCCGCATTAAGCGGAAAGAGGTTTTTGTTTTTGTTCAGCAGGATAATAAAAAGAAAGGGAAAAAATATGGAAGAAGACAAAAAAGACGAACAGGCTCAAGAAGTCACCGCCGACGAGACTTCCGCGACCCCAGTAGATCAACCAACCGAAGAGGCCGCTCAAGCTTCCAATGAAGCCCCTGTAGAAAAACCAGCCGAGGAAACTCCTCAAGCATAACCGTTGCTTATATAATCCCACCCTTTTGTCCTGAGTTTATCGAAGGACAAAAGGGTGGGATTTGTTTATAAGAATCAATCTAGTTAAATCCAAATGGCGCCACTACCACCCATTAGGGACGTTTTGTTATAAATAAAATTGACACCATGATACATATTGAATAACATGAAACCAGCACCTTTAAAGGAGGCTCGCATGCCCATCGTTGCCGAAGGAAAAAAGATTCCGCTGATTGCTATTGTTGGAAGATATTATGCCGTCAAGGAAGATGGCAATCCCGATTATTATAAAATCGAAGAGCATATCCAGCTGGCAGAAAAATTTGCTGTAGAAATCTGGAATGCCGGATTTGCCGTTTTTACCCCCCACCTAAACACATGCCACTTTGAGATGAAGGCAAAAGTTTCCGAACTGGTGTACCAGGCTTTTGACCTTTTTATCCTAAAGCAAATGGATTGCGTTTTTGTTCTGCCAAACTGGAAAGAAAGCAGGGGCGGACGCAAAGAAGTCGAGGTGGCACTAGAAAACAATATTCCCATATTTGATAGCATTGAAGAAATGATCAAATGGCGCGATGGAATTGATGGATACAAAAAAGCAGACACATCCTGTCTTTTCCCGCCCATGCGTCCTCAAGACCTAATAAAGAAATATTAAATTCGGCCGGGAAACCCCGGCTTTTTGCTTGCACACATGCATTGACAAAAAATGTTAATCTGCTAGCATACTGGCGTGGGTATTGGATGAGGACTCTGGCGGGGCTCACGGCACGACCGTGCGAGCAATCCGGGAGAACGGCCCCATCCATGCCCACACCAAAAAAGTTTTCTGCTTAAAGCAGGAAATCTAAAAAGGCTTCGGCCGCTGAGCCAATACTAATCAGCGGTTTTTCTTTTTATATTTGTATTTTGTCTTACTAATTCTTTCTAGCCTGCCTGCTCGCCTCGCTAAAGCTATGGCGAAGCGGGCCGATAGGCAGGAATTAGAGAATAAGAAAACCCCCGGAAGTTTCCGGGGGTTTATTTTTTTCTTAATACTTAAACATACCATTTTCGTAAATAACTTTACGGCCTCCACCTCTCAAAAGGGCAGTCACCGTCTTGGGCTCTGTGTTGATCAAATCCCAATGCAAAGCGGAGTCATTATATCCAAGCTTTTTTTCCAGCTCCGGCGTCATTTCTTTAAGATCACCGCTATAAGTTTCGCGATAACTATCACCCACAGCTATGTGACAATTGCCATTTTCTCCGCCAACATTTTCATCAAAAAGAATTTCTGCCATAAATTTGGTGATCGGCGAATGCCTCTTGTCGGTCAGAGAAAATTCTCCCACACGGCACGCCCCCTCATCCATACCGATTTGAGATTTTGTAAATTCTTCCCCCTCTTCAGCTGTCACTTCCACCGCTCGACCATCTTTAAAAACAAGCCGGACACCCCTCACATAATTACCTTTAAGAAACGACGGCATATTAGCAAAATATGTTCCGCTGGTACCACGATAGTCAGGCGAGGTGTAGTTTTCAAAACTGGGAATATTGCACCCATCAGCGCCAAGCCACCGCCTATTTTCACCCACCAAAACTTTCAAGTCTACATTGGCAGATTCAATATTAACGACATTTATTTTCATAGACATTAGCCACTCTCTTATTGCGGCGCCCTCTTGGAATATCCTTTGCCAAGTAGCCACCGGATTCGCATCGTTTAGGTAACAGGCCCTGATAATCTCTTCCGAATACTCCCGAAGAGATGTTTTGGCTTGATCGGCCAGAGCTTGGGTCGGCAAAGAACAAAGAGTCCATCCAAAAAGGCCCTTGTTTCCACGCAC
>CAYHJU010000011.1:0-2664 GCA_964357175.1 uncultured Candidatus Saccharibacteria bacterium | reverse complement strand
GTCAGTAATTTTATTGATAGGCCTTCTCGCAACGGCGTACATCGCCATCCTTTTGGAATCCACATCTTTAAGATGCGTAATAGATGATGGCGCATACAAACAGATTGTGCCATTGGTGCGACGAACCAACGCTTTAGTTCCAGGGTCACAAAATTGCAATTGACGATCTTGGGAAAGGGTAAAAAAATCTTTCTCCATTTTCGCTGTTTTTCTCATTGTGGGAAAGACGTGTAGTCCCCGCTCCAAGAGCTTAGCGTAAATAATTTCCATCAGTGAAAGCGCGTCAAGCTCCCAAAGAATATCAATGACATCGCCGGGCTTATACACACCGCCTTTTGACTGACGAGAAGTATAGAGCCCCCAAATCATGACATCGGCCAGCTTTTCAAGTTGTTCCTGATTGAGCACGTTCGCCTCCTTAGGTTTTTAAGGTTCTTAATCTTACGTACACTTATATCACGTTAGATTTTGACTGTCTACCCTGTTAAATAATTTTCAAAGAAAATTGGAGCATTGCTCCATTTAACAGGGTCAAAAAATTTGATTTTCTAGAATAAAAAAACTATAATTCAACCATTAAGAAATCTGATTTATGGCTACTTTATACAATCACGCCTCTCAAAATATATTCAAAACCTGGCTGCTGATTTTTGCCTTTTCATTGCTCGTAATATTTTTGGGATGGATTTTTTCCTATTACTGGCAAAGTCCGACTATTTTGATTTTTGCGGTTATTTTCAGCGTTTTGATATCTTTTGTAAGCTATTGGAATTCCGACAAAATAATATTGGCAACTTCACACGCTCAATTGGTGACCCACAAAGAAAATCCCGATCTTTATAATCTTGTGGAAAATTTAAGCATCACCGCCGGACTTCCCGCTCCCAAAATTTACATCATAGAAGACCCGGCCATGAATGCTTTTGCTACCGGCAGAAATAAAGAAAATGCCGTGATAGTTTTTACCAGAGGCCTCTTAAACAAATTAAATAAAGCCGAAATAGAGGGTGTCGCGGCGCATGAACTTTCTCACGTGGGAAACAAAGATATTTTACTTTCCAACGCCGTGGTGGTTTTGGTAGGGTTGGTATCTATTGCCTCGCAAATGTCTTTACGCATGAGTTTTTTCGGGGGGCGCAGGAGATCGGGTGGTGATAATAATCAGCTAGGGACAATCCTGGCTCTAATTTCTTTAATCGCCGCTATACTCGCGCCAATCGCGGCAACGCTTTTACAGCTTGCCATATCACGCAAAAGAGAATTTTTAGCGGATGCCTCAGGAGCGCTTTTGACCAGATACCCCGAGGGTCTGGCATCGGCTTTAGAAAAAATTTCCCGCGACTCAACAGAGCTTCGTTTTGCAAGCCCCGCCACCGCGCATCTTTATATAGAAAGCCCTTTTAAAAATAAACAAAAAACTTCTTGGTTTGTAAAACTTTTTATGACTCACCCGCCCGTAGAGGAAAGGATTAAAATATTAAGAGAGATGGATATCTAGAATTTAGAATCTAGCATATTTTAATTAAACACAACCATCCCACTGTTAAATAAAATATTTCGTGTGCTACAATTAATAATAGGTAAGAAATTTAAACGCCTAGATTCTAACTCCTAGATTCTAGATTCTAAAAAAATTATGAAATGTCCAAATTGTCAAAACGAATTACACGAAGTTAATTTTAAAGATACCGTCGCGTGGCACTGCGCAAATTGCCTCGGTTTTTTAGTGGAACATGATCAACTGGAAAAATTTCACAAGGAGCCGTCTTTAAATTGGCTGGATGTTGAGCTTTGGGGTAATCCGGAAAAATTAAAAGTTTCTTTGTCCAGCAGATTGTGCCCTGCCGACAGCATGCCGATGTACGAAGTGGATTACGCGGGCATGACTCTAGATGTTTGTCTCGTCCATAGAAGTATTTGGTTTGATAGGGGTGAAATTTCCAAAGTTAAAGATATAATAGTTTCACGATTGGGAGATGAGACATTTGCTGGATTTATGGAAAAAGCCGCGGAAGAGCTGGGCGAGGTTTTTACTAAATCAGAATCGTCAGAACAATTAAAACATTTTTGGATAGTTTTGGATTTAGCGTCACACAGAATCGCCGCTCGCTTTCCGCTTATTGCACAACTTGTTTCACAGTTACCGTAAAAAGGAGTTAGAATCTAGGATTTAGAATCTAGCAAAATAAATAATAGCACCAGGAGAGGTCGCATAGTCCTGCCTACGGCAGGCAGGGGCCTAACAGGTTCGCTTGTTCCCGATTTGTCTAAAAATTCAAACTGATGTAGAATTTTTAGTAACAAATCGCAATCCCGCTTAAAGCGGAGGGTTCGCATAGTGGTCTAGTGCGCCTGCCTGCCGGTAGGCAGGCTCGCTTGTCCCGATTTTGTACGAAGAAAAACGAGTTTACAAAATCGAGGATCCTCGAAAATTTAATTTTATTCTAGAGCGGAGGGGTCGCATAGTGGCCTAGTGCACGCGCTTGGAAAGCGCGCAACCCGCAAGGGTTCGCGAGTTCAAATCTCGCCCCCTCCGCTCTGGCAATAAAATAATTTTCGGGAGAAAGCGAGTAGGCCGCAAGGCCTCACAGGTTCAAATCCTGTACCCTCCACCCAAAGAAACATCAGCGAAATTAGAAATGCGGAGCGATTTTGCGGGAGCCA
>CAYHJU010000010.1:21574-27910 GCA_964357175.1 uncultured Candidatus Saccharibacteria bacterium | reverse complement strand
CTCCTAATGAAGCTCTGAGGTTGTCTTGAGTGCAAAATGTGTTTGCCTAAAACAACTACTAAATATAGCTCTGCAAAATTTCATGTGAAATAAAAAACCCGCCAAATTCAGGCGGGCGCTTTAATCTCTATTTTTTTAAACGGCCGATCTTTTAGTTGCGGATTATTTATCAGATGAATGTAGGAGATGTGTCGTTTGGCAATTGGAAAAGATTTTCCATATTTTTCCGAAAAAAGTTCTCCGAAAACGGTTTCCAACAAAAACCAATTAAAATCCAACACGCGGTGGTCCGGCCCCAGGCTCTCCGCGCACGGCCTGGGATTTGTGGCATTAAAAACCAAAACCTTGCGCTCAAGACCATCACTATTTACATATTCAACATCCATAACAGGATCTGAACTAACATCAGCCTTCAAGTGATTCTCTTCCAGTAACTCCCGACCTACAGCCTCAAATGGAGATTCTTCGGAATTTCCCCCCAACAGATCTCCTACTTTTCCTCCGGGAATTCGCCATCTTATTTTAGAAGGTTGGCCGGGGTCGAGTAAAGCGGCTTTATTTGTTTCTTCCAAAACCATCAAAATATATTCTT
The DNA here is from genome assembly GCA_964357175.1 of uncultured Candidatus Saccharibacteria bacterium. GTDB lineage: Bacteria > Patescibacteriota > Minisyncoccia > GWC2-36-17 > CAYHJU01 > CAYHJU01. Next base: position 27,318 of record CAYHJU010000010.1, on the reverse strand, counting down.
TGTCTCCTTCTTTCTTAATAAGACGCACACGAACACCAGGAAGAACTGTTGGCACTCTTGCCTCCCTTCTGTTTTTTTGTTAAAGGACCACACCTCACCAAACAACGCTGGAATCAAATCACTAATTGTTTTTTATTTTATATTATTTATAATTTTTGTCAACCCCACTGGGGGAATATGTGCCGATTTGGCGTTAGTTATTGCTCTTGTTCTTACTGTTTGCTATAATACACACATAATTATCGTTTAAATACAAAGGTCGGTTGACCCCCACACCTAATTTGCACAAAATTTTTCGCAAAGCATTGGTTTAGAAGAAAAGTTTTTTTGCGCAACTCTTACTTATTGAATTAAACTATAAATTTTTAGAGTTTTGCGTGCAAATTAGGTGTGGGGGTAAAAATCGCTAAGTGAAATTATTATGACAAAAGAAGGTTTAATCGAAGCCGTTGCCGCAAAACTTGGTGGTACAAAAAAACAAGGTCAAGAGGCCGTAGAAACGCTTCTTGATACAATTGTTTCCACACTTTCAAAAGGTGAGGATGTGGCCATCACAGGATTTGGAACTTTTTCTGTTATCAAAAGAGCAGCTCGTCAAGGTATTAATCCTAAAACAATGGAGAAAATACAAATTGCTGCCAGAAAAGCTCCTAAATTTAAAGCTGGCAAAGGATTAAAAGAAGCCGTCCGATAAAATCAAGCTCGAGCTTAATTTTAAAAGATAAAACCCCTCGCATTTCTGCGAGGGGTTTTACATATTACGTTTAATTAAAAGATCAATCTTGATTATACCTGCAAATTTGGTATTATGCTTTTTGTGAACGTTTGGGCGCATAGCTCAGTTGGTTAGAGCACAGCTCTTATAAAGCTGGGGTCGATGGTTCGAGTCCATCTGCGCCCACCATTTATCCCATCAATTTTTCAAATTCTTCTTTTTCGATTGTTTCTTTTTCAATTAAAACTTTGGCAATTTTTTCTAATTTTGTTTTGTGTTGAGTTAAAATTTTCTTGGCATTTACGTACGATTTGTCCAAAATCTTTTTTATCTCCTCGTCAATTTGCGCCGCCACGGCGTCAGAATAATTTCTTTCTTCGTTTATTTCTTTGCCCAAAAATACCATCGCCGAATGCTCCCCGAAAGCAACCGGTCCGAATTTATCGCTCATACCATATATCAACACCATCTGCCTGGCAAGACTGGCCGCTTTTTGCAGATCATTGGATGCTCCGGTGGTTATCTCATTGAAAATTAATTTCTCCGCGCAATATCCACCCATTGAAACGGCTATGTCGGATAAAAATTCTGTCTTGCTATGCAGATGTTTATCTTCTGTGGGCAATTTCAAAGTATATCCTGCCGCCATGCCTCTGGAAATTATGGAAATTTTATGCACAGGATCCGCTTCCGGACTAAAGCGCGTCACTACAGCATGCCCAGCTTCGTGGTATGCCGCTATCTCTTTTTCACGAATTGATAAAATATTGCTTTTGCGTTCTGGCCCCAAAATTACTTTTTCTATGGATTCTAAAAGTTCCGTCTGGTTCACGACTTTTTTGCTTCTATGCGCCGCCAATATCGCGGCCTCGTTCATTAAATTTGCCAAGTCCGCTCCAGAAAATCCTGGAGTTCTTTCAGCCACTCTTCTTAAATTCACATCTGGGGCAAACGGTTTTTCTTTGGAGTGAATTTTTAATATCGCCTCTCTGTCGTTGATGTCTGGCAAATCCAAAACGACGCGCCTATCAAACCTGCCCGGGCGCAAAAGTGCTGGATCCAAAATATCAGGCCTGTTGGTGGCGGCAATTACTATTACATTTGTATCTCTGTCAAACCCATCCATCTCTACCAAAATTTGATTGAGCGTCTGTTCCCTTTCGTCATGCCCACCTCCCACTCCCGCTCCACGATGTCTTCCCACCGCATCAATTTCATCTATAAAAACTATGGAGGGCGCCTGTTTTTTTGCGGTCTTAAAAAGATCGCGCGCGCGTGATGCTCCCACTCCTACAAACATCTCCACAAATTCCGATCCAGAAAGAAATAAAAATGGCACGCCCGCTTCTCCTGCCACCGCTTTAGCAAGAAGCGTCTTACCAGTGCCAGGCGGACCCATCAGCAAAACTCCGCGTGGAATACGCGCTCCCATATTTAAAAATTTTTTTGGATTCTTCAAAAAATCTACTATTTCTTTAAGTTCTTCTTTGGCCTCAACGAGCCCGGCTACATCAGCAAACGTCTTTTTCTCTTTTTGTGATGCCGGACGAACGTTGGCTTGTCCGAAACTAAATGCCTGCATGGCACCATGCTGGGCCTGTCTCATCATAAACCACAAAAAAACTCCAATAATGATAAGCGGTATCAAAAAAGGCAAGATGATGCCCAGCCACATAGTCCAGGAAGATTCTTTTTTTATACCGATATCTACTATAGAAAGTTTTTGAGGGTTTACACTATAATTTTTTAAAGATTCAGTTAAAGATGCTTCTGTTTCTTTTTGAGAAACCGCTTTGGAATTATCTTTCAAGATGACTTCTAAATCATTGCCATTTACTGAAATAGATTTTACCTGCTCCTGATTTATTTTTTCAGCAAGTTGAGACAAAGACATTTCCTGAGGTTTACTATACGGAGAGACTAAAATCCCAAAAACCAAAGACAAAACAGCAAAAACCGCTAAGGCTATTAAAATATTTTTTACTAAGCGTTGCATAATTTATTATTATTTTATTCTTTGAGTATATTACCAAGAATTAAGCTTTTTTGCAAATTCACCCTGTTAAATAATATTTGAGCAATAAAATTTTTATTTTTTAGGTTTTTTAATAAAGCTCAAATATTAATTTTAATTTTGTATTACAAAATTAAAATTATTTAACAGGGTAAAAAAGAAAAGGACCCCATCTTGCGATGGGGTCCCGTGAGCGTGTTGGTTCACTTGACGGTCGTGGCACTGGAAGAGGCGGTCTTGCGAGCCTTGTTGGTCTCGTAGATCTCGCCCTCCTTCGCCCTGGCAATGCCGATGGCGATCATGCCGGGCCGGGGGTCCTTGGAGTCGGCCTTGAACCAGACCTCGTCCTTGACATAGCCCTCGGTCGTCCCCGACGCCTTGGCCTTGGCGACGGCCTCCTTGCGGAAGTCCGCCATAAAGCCGCCGTAGGCAACATCCTGGCTGAAGCGATGGAGCAAGACCTTCTTGCTGTTTCTGTCCAAGCCCGATGTCTCGTCGGCAGGAACCCGGTCGAGAACCCCGATCATCCTGGCGGCCTTCTCGAGGAAGACGCTGACCCGGCCGGGAGTGACGCCCCCGGCGAAGTTGTCCTCGGCGAGTTTCTGCACTCGCTGAATCATGGCCTGGTTGGCCTGTTCGGCCACGGCCATCTTTTGCGACGCCTCGAACTTCATCTCGAGCATCTTGCGGAGACTGGGGGCCTCGTCGAAGAAGGGCTGAAGCGTGTTCTTGGACTCCTCAGCCTTCTTCTCGAGCTCGGTGATCTTCTCCTGGCGTATCTGCTCGAGCTGGGCTCGGGTCGCCTCCGTGACGAAGATGTTGCCATTGCCTTCGGTGGATGTCGTCTTGGCGTCCGCCAGCTCGGCCTCGGCGGCCTTGAGCGCCTCGAAGTGGGGCGTGAGCTGTTTCACGAGCTGGCGCTGGCGGCCCGCCTCTTCCTCCTGCTTGAGGGAAGGGGTGGTCACCTTCTCGACCTTGGCGCTGGGCGCCTCGGGCTTGGGCAGCTGGGACGCCCGATTCAAGAGGTCCGTGAGCTTGGAGCTCGCGGACACCGGAACCGTCGCCTTCTGAGCCGCCGCGAGGACATCGCGTCCCGCCTCGGCGCTTCCCACCGTCGTCGTCTTGCCGGTCGTCTTCCCGCCCTGCCTCTTGGTGCTCGGAACAACTTTCTTCTCGCTCATGGTACACCTCCAAAAGGTGTTGGTTGAAATCGGATTTGCAGAGGAGACCATCTCCCCCACGTCTTCCGATTAGTGAACTGGTTGAATCTGTGATTCATACTACCACTCTGGGTGAATCATGGATCAGTTTCGGCTACACCAGATAAAGAAGTTTAGACCTCTTCATCTTGACCACCTCCCTGCGCGCATCATTCTTTTTAGGACGTTGGCGCGCTCGTTTTGGGTTGGCGTCGCGTGGAACGCCAAACTTCTCCGCGGTTTCTTTCATCGATGACTTCCCGATTTTGTTAAAACTTCGGGGGCGCTCTTGGCACTTTCCATGCCCTCCTTATGAGGTAGCGATGTCGACGAGGTTGTCAAAGTTCTTGTTCTTGGCGTTGAGTGAGCTCACATCCGGTTGAAGTAATGAACGCTTCCTTTCTCACTCACCAATACTGCCATTATACTCCTATTTTTGAATTTGTCAATACCCCAGACCTGACTTTATAAAAACAAAGCCCCCTCATTTTTATGAAGAGACTTTAAAAAATTAGTGCTCGGTAAAATGCAGAAAATTAGACTTCCCTTAGCCATTTTACAAATTCATCAACAAAAAAATTAAGGGGCCAATAAATTATTTATAGTTTTTTGTGCAAGCTCATACCATTGCACCAATGGACGCATTGAAAGATTCCATCCCGTGCTTGCTTCACACCTCTTTCGGTAAAAATCATACGTAAGTATGTCGCAGTTTTTGCTTTCATTCTTAGCTGTATAAACCGTAGCAAGGCATCGTTGTTTAGAATTTTCGTGAAATATTTTAGAACAAAATTCGGGATTTTTTTTATAAACACTATACGCTATAACGCACTCTCCTTGTTCAAGTGTAAGCCCAATGGAGGTATCCATTATTTCCCCACTAAGCTCATCTTTGAAACACGAGGAAATATCGTCTTGCGCACTAGCAAAAAACGCGTAGCAAGCTCCCGCATTTACTTTAGACTTATTCTTGCATTCATCAATCGAACTATATGACTTACTATAAATGGAATAATCTAAAAAATCTCTATTGATATATGATTGACGCTCCAACGCCCCTGTTAAAACATTAAATAGTATAAACAAAATTGCAAAAACTAAAATTGTATATTTTTTTATTGTGTTGGGATAACTTTTAAAATTATATAAATAACCCAAAAAAGCAACTGCGAGTGGAGTAAAAACCAAAAAAAGAATTGAACCAGAAAGAATCATGACCCCCCAACATTCCTCGCCACCACATCTACTAAGATTTCTACTAAGATCTACTGGAATTTTTAAAAATAAAGGCGTTAATCGCGAAAAAATAAACATGCCAATCACGCCATAATAGATAAATGGGTTTGTTGCGGCGAGAAATATACCGAGAATAATTCCTACAATCCAAAAATTTTTTAGTCGGTGCGAAGAACGAGTTTCAATTTTTGGTGATACCGCGTTGTCTTGATGAGCTTCAAAAGTCATTATGATATAAATTAGTTGTTGATATTATTTTAAAATTCTTCTAGATTCTGGTGCCGCGTCTGACGCGGCTACCTCGCAAACTCGGATTTAAACCGAGTTTGACTCGGTGCCCGGGGCCGGAATCGAACCGGCATGAGTTGCCTCACACGATTTTAAGTCGTGCGCGTCTACCAATTCCGCCACCCGGGCATATTTTTTAATTATTATAGTCGCACATTTTATTTTTGTAAAATCAGAAGCTATTTTGTTCTTTCTATTTTCTTATTATATTTCCCTATAATTTTTTTATGGACCTCGCGAACTTTACTAGCGGCCAAACTTTTTTCCAGAGGCATTAATTCACCTTCCAAAT
>CAYHJU010000010.1:0-21474 GCA_964357175.1 uncultured Candidatus Saccharibacteria bacterium | reverse complement strand
CGAACTTTACTAGCGGCCAAACTTTTTTCCAGAGGCATTAATTCACCTTCCAAATCTTTATCGATAAGTTTCAATTTGTTTTTCATCGCATCATCTATGACATGAATGGCATCGGACTTTTTAAATATGAGCTTATAGAAAGGAAATATAAGCTTGGCCTTTCTAAGCGCCTTACCCTCAAGATCTCCTTTATGCAGAAACATCACGTGTGGCAATTTCTTGCCAAAAATTTTAAAGATCAAGGCCGCCAAGGCCGCATAGCTCGCCATGAGCGACCAAACAAAACGGAAATTGTGAATTTTGTGTAATTTTTTTGCCTTCATCCAACCAAAAAATATCAAAAGGTACTTATCTATGGAATAACCCACTCCAATCCTATATATAGTAATATTGCCCGTTTCTTCTTTTTTGGGAAGATTTTTATCAAGCCGCGCGGTAATAACATGGAAATTCAAATGGCCCATCTGCTCTATTATAGAATGCAGAGTTTCCTCGGCTGGACCCAAAAAGGGTTTGTAGGCGGTAGCAAAAACCAGAACATTGGTCTTTATTTCCAATTTTTCGGCAAAATAATTAATCGTTTTTATAATCCCCTCTTCAAAATCAACTCTTGGCTGCCAACCAAGTTTTTCATGCGCTAGCGTTATGTCGGGATTTCTCTTTTTAGGATCGTCTTGAGCCTGCGGCAAATAAACAATTTTAGAAGAAGATCCTGTCAAAGCGACAATTCGTTCGGCGAGCTGTTTGACCGTCATTTCTTTAGGATTACCGATATTTACCGGACCTATAAAATCTTTATGTTGCATCATTAAAATCATCGCGTCAATCAAATCATCTGCATATTGAAAGCTTCTGGTTTGGGAGCCATTGCCATAAATAGTGATATCTTCATTTTTGAGCGCCTGGATTATAAAATTTGAAATCACACGGCCGTCATCCAGCGCCATGTTTGGACCATAGGTGTTAAAAATGCGAATAATTCTTATATCCACGCCACGCTCTCTGTGGTAATCCATAAACAAAGTTTCGACGCATCTTTTGCCTTCATCGTAACAAGATCTTACACCCACCGTATTAACATTTCCAAAGTCGGTTTCTTTTTGGGGATGCGACAAGGGATCGCCGTAAATTTCTGACGTTGAGGCCTGCAAAATCCTTGCTCCAGTTTTTTTGGCAAGCTCAAGCATATTCAAAGAGCCTAGCACATTTGTTTTAACAGTAAAAACAGGATCAAATTGATAGCTCACGGGCGAAGCCGGACAGGCCAGATTATAAATTTCATCAAGCGCATCAATTTTTAAAGGCTTATTTATATCATGTTCTATAAACTCAAAATGTGGATTTTTAAAAAACTTTTCAATATTCTCTCTTGATCCGCTATAAAGATTATCTGCACAAATTACATCATTGCCCAAATCCAAAAGCCGCTCACATAAATGTGACCCGATAAATCCCGCGCCACCAGTAACCAAGATTTTTTTATGCTTTTTATCTCGTTCTTCCATAGATTAAGTATAATTTAAAAAATCTTAAAAATAAACCCCACACAGAAAATAAAACCCCCGCACATTGTGCGGGGGCCGAAAAACTTAAACGCCCAGGTTGGCAACGGTTGCGAACCAGACCACCTCGGGCCACTCACGATCAAACAAATTTAGGCCGAGATAGCGCTCGAATTTGCGTCCATGAAGATAGGGGCAACGAAGGCGTCCTTCCAGGTCCAACCAAGGAGAATCGAGAAAAGCAGTTGGAAATTTAGACTGGAAAGTGGGAAACCGCTCTCCGAACGCCAGACACTCCTGAAGGGTAGCGGGGCGAGGGCCCTGCCTGTCCAGCCCTCTCAGAGCTTTGTCGGTGCTGATCTTGCGGTTGAAGTGAACAAGACGAAGTTGAATCTTCTTGATGCCAGTCTCCCTGTTGCTGGGGAAGTTCTCTGAGGTGATGTTGGGGTTGGCACGGTCATAGTGACCGGCCTTGACGCCTTGGAAAACAGGACGAAAATAATCAACATTGAAATTGAGAACGAAAAGCCCTTCAATCCTCATGGGACACCTCCCTGTTTTATCGACAGATTCTCTTTTTGACGTTCTTGTCTAAAGAGAATTTTTGAAAGAGCTATTTAAGCCTTACCGCAATTATATACCTTTAACACGTTATTGTCAAGATATCAAACGCCCCCGAACACCTCTTAATCCTCCCAGCGCCTCGTCCGAGTAAGCATCTAAAACATTTTGCAATTCCATAATTTCGTTTTCTGATAAGTCCTCGGGGACAGAAAATTCCTCTTTTTGTTTTTGTAAAAATTTCCAAGATCGATCTGTCAATTTGATATCATTTTCATTTTTGTGTTTTTCGCACAAAGCCCCGCCTTGCTCTAAGGAAAAAGACTCCGGCAAATCTCCGCACTCCATACATTTTTCAACTTCCGGCATAAACCCCGCGAATTTTAAAATTTGAAAAAGAACATACACATAAAAAGGTCGCGTGTCTTTTTCTGAAACGCTATCCAGATTTTCAAATGTTTTTAAAGCAAAATCAAAAAGACCTACGTGAGTATCGTTTACTATAAAAAAATCGTCCAGGAGCTGGCAGATTTTCATCAAAAAGTTTATTTTGGCAAGATTTTTTTCTTGAGAAAAACGATGCATCAGATCTGCCGAGACCATCACTAAACTGCTTTTTCCCTCCACCAGTCCCGCGCTTATTTCGTCCCCCACCAAAAGATGCATGCCGAGCTTGGAAGAAACCCCGACTGATCCGCGAGCTACTGCTTTTATTTTTTCATCACTATCAATAAGAATGCTGAGAAACCTGTTCGCCTCGCCCGAAATGTCTGAGCGCAAAACAATTCCGTGTTCATATATAATGTCTGACATAAACAATAATTTTCAATTTTTAATTCTTAATTTTCAATGAATTAATTCCTGCCTGCCGATAGGCAGGTTTAAGCTTCTTAAAACTAATAATTAGAAATTGGATAATTGGAAATTTTTTAGAAATTGGAAATTGGAAATTAGAAATTGGAAATATTAAATTCTGAATCTTTTTATAAAAATTTATTCACTCCAAGTTTAGACATTAAGATTTATTTCATCTTTCTAATGCCCACCCAGAAGGCAAGCCTTTCAATTTCAAATTCTTTTTCAATAAGATAGTTTTGTTTTTTATACCCAAGATAAGGCTTCATGTTAGAAAATTTTTGCAGTTCTTTGATTAGGGCCTCTTTGTTAAAATCTGGTTTTTCTGGGGTTTTAACAAAAATCTCTATTTTATCTTGTGGTTTTAAATTTAATTCTTTACGCGCTTCTTGAATATTTCTAGTAAATTCTCTAATCAAGCCCTCAAAAAATAATTGCGGCGTTATTGTTGTATCTAAAAACACTTGCAGGGCGGCTTCTTCGTATTTTACAAAATTTTTGCTTTCTAAATTAATTTTATCTGCCTTAAATTTAATTTCTTTTATGTTCGTTTCATCTTCCAAAACTTTTAGTATACCGCCATCTAAGCTTTTCATTTCTCCCAAAACATAAACCGCGCCAAGTGGTTGACGAACTTTCTTCCCTGCTTGAGCACGCAATTTTAAAATAATATTTGCCAGATTACGCGCTGTTTGCATGTTACTAATTATATCTGAATTTATTTTTGCCACGCGAGGCGCAGGATAGTTTTCCAAGTGCACAGATTGCGCCTTTATTCCGGAAAAGTTTTTCAAAATAGTCTCATGCCAAATTTTTTCAGTCAAAAATGGAACAAACGGAGCAAGCAAGCATGTGGTGTTGTAAATTAAAACTCCCAAAACTTGCGCGGACGCCAAAAAGCTTTCACGGCTTTCTGGTTGCTGAAGTAGAGATCTCGTGCGGCGCAAATACCAACGCGACAAATCATCTATAAATCCCTGCAGACATCTTGCGCCGTCTACCGCACTATATGAATCCATGTCCTTAGAAACTTTAAGGATGGTTTCGTCTAATCTTGCCAAGATCCATTCATCCATAGTCGTTAGTTTTACGGGAAACTTTAAAGAAAGTTTTTTGTTTTTTAATTGTGGCGCTACGTAAAGCTCAAAAAACTTCACGACGTTATTGAAAGTTTGCAAAACGCCCAAAGAGCTTACTAAATCTTTTTCCGCAAAAAGTTTTGGCTCGCCCGCTTGATTTACCGTGTAAAAATACCACCTCACACTATCGCTTCCGTATTTATCCATCATATTCCAAGGACTCACTACATTACCTTTGGATTTTGACATTTTCTGGCCCTTCTCGTCCAAGACGTGCCCTAAAGATATGACGTTTTTATAAGGCGTTCCTTTTTGCATGAAAGTTGATATGGCGAGTAACGTATAAAACCACCCGCGAGTTTGATCTATCGCTTCACAGATAAAATCAGCCGGGAAAAACTTTTTACTATCAAACATTTTTTTATTTTCAAAAGGCCAGTGCTGCTGTGCAAACGGCATGGCTCCGGCATCAAACCAGACATCGATTACTTCGCTGTATCTTTGCATTTCACCTTTGCATTTTTTGCAGGCAAATTTTATTTCATCAATATAGGGCTTGTGTAAATCCAATTTGCCATATTCATCATATGGTAAATTGGGAACGTTTATTTTCTTGATCTCGGCATACTCCACTTTACTCAACTTATTTGAATCCACACCCCACACTTGTTTGCTCCAGGCCTCAGCCATCCAGATGGGATATTGATGCGAAACAAGAAGTATTTTTTTGCCTTGATATTTTTTCTCTAAATTTATCAATAGTTGCGCCATGCGCACCTCCAAATCATCCACAGATTCACCGCCTTTAATTTTTTTAAAGTGGTGCTCATGTTCATTGGCAAATTGCGCGTGATAGTCTTTGTTGGGTTTATTGTTTAGAAAACCCAAATCTATTTCGCGCAAATCCTTTTCAATCACAACCTTTTTCACACCCAAAATCTTAGACGCAACTTCGGCCGTCTGAAGCGTGCGCGCAATAGGCGAAGAAATGACGATATCAATCTTTTCCTTGATTAGTTTTTTGGCGCCCACCTCCGCCTGTTTTTTGCCCAAAGGCGTTAAACTGAATTTCTTTTTTTCCGGCCAAGTGCTATTGATGTCTTTTTTATTATTTTCCGCTTCGCCGTGCCTCAAAAACCAGTAGGAATTGCTTTGTTTAGTTCTTTTAGAAATATCGGAGATAGACCCCACGATTTCTTTTTCTCCACAATCCACGCATTTCCAAACCGGCAAAGGAGTGCCCCAATATCTTTCTCGTGAGAGCGCCCAGTCCTTTACTTCGCGTAGCCATTGTCCAAATCTTCCTTCTTGCAGATGTTTGGGTGTCCAATTTATTTCTTTATTGTTCGCCAAAAGCTCACTGTGAAATTGGCTCATTTTAATGAACCATGAACTTTTTGCCATATAAAGAAGCGGCGTCTGGCATCTCCAACAAAAAGGATATTCGTGTTCAACGCCCTGCAAATCTCCGGCAAGAAGTTTTTCTGCCTCAGTCAAAAAATTAAAAATGTATTTGTCCGCATCTTTTACAAACATGCTCTTCCACAAACTCACGCCTGGCGTAAGGCGTCCCTCCAAATCAACAGTTTGCAAGACAGATATTCCAAATTTCTGAGCCAAGTCCATATCATCTGGGCCATAAGCCGGAGCGATGTGCACAAATCCAGCGCCATCCTCCATAGAAACAAAGTCGGCGCCATATATTTTCCAACTGGCAGGATTTTTTTTCTTTTCATCTTTAATGTATTCAAAATCAAAAAGAGGTCTGTATTTTTTACCCACCAGGCTCTTTCCCAAAACTGACTCGTGATTATTTTGTAAAGCCTGTATAAATTCCTGAGAAAAGTTTTTTGCGCCCTTAAAACTAGCTAAATTTTGTTTCAATTTTTCTCCTATATAATAAAAACTCTCTCCCACTTTAATTTTGGCATATTTTTCTTTTTCATTTACGGCTATGGCGGTATTTGCCGGAAGCGTCCAGGGCGTAGTAGTCCAAACTAATATATAATTTTTGGGTTCATCCTCCAGCTCAAAACGCACAAAAGCAGATGGGTCTTTGGTCAATTTATATCCCAGCGCCAATTCGTGCGTAGAAAGCGTGGTCGAACAACGCGGACAAAAAGGAACAACTTTAAATCCTTCATAGAGTATTTTTTTATCCCAGGCGTTTTTTAAAATGTTCCAAATGGATTCAATATAAGAATTTTCATAGGTAATATAAGGATTTTTTAAATCCAACCAGTAGCCCATACGTTTTGTTAGATTTTCCCATTCTTCTTTATACTGCCACACCGATTCTTTACATTTTTGATTAAATTTGGCTATGCCATATTCTTCTATCTGCGCTTTATTAGAAAATTTTAATTGTTTTTCTACCTCAAGCTCTACCGGCAGTCCGTGCGTATCCCAGCCAGCTTTTCTTTCAACCAAAAATCCCCGCATAGTTTTGTAGCGACAAAAAAGATCTTTAAAAGATCTCGTTTCTATGTGATGAATTCCTGGACGGCCATTGGCAGTCGGAGGGCCTTCATAAAACACGAAGCTTTTAGCATTTTTTCTTATTTGTAAACTTTTTTCAAAAATTTTATTTTTTTGCCAAAAATCTAAAATCTTCTCCTCATTTTTAGAAGTTTCACTTTTGACTACAGGACTGCCAGGTAAAGGTGTTTTTTTATTTTCTTTCTCTGTCATACCTTTTAAATATTATCTAAAATATGGGCTTTATTCAACCCCTGTAATATTTTAACGCCTCACAACCGCCCATATTTCTTATTTTCCTATTCGCGCGAATAGGAAAATAAGAAAGAAAAAGCGGGCTCGTTTGAGCCCGCACGCAAAAGAAAGATTAAAAGCTATCCAAAAAAGCCTTTAGATCCTCTTTAAACAAAATCCCCTGCTCGATCAACGCAAAAATCACTCCGATAACACACAGAAAAACAATCCCCCCCAAAAGTGGGTTAGGTAATGATGTCGAAAAGGTAACTGCCAAGACCGCAACAGCAAGAGCGACGGCAGAAACAAGTCTCGGGGCAAGGATCCAAAGTACCGCCGCAATCACAAAAACAACCAGTATTCCTAAAAACGTCAGGATCGTCATTAGCATGTTCTTCTCCTTTTCAAAGACCAGTTTTTGTGCCAGAATTCGCCGTCCTGGACACTATATTTCTTTTTTTGAAAATGTCAAACAAAGGCCTAGAATAATCCAGAATATTAGCCGTCCCGTTTGTAGACTCCATAAATAATGGTCCAGAAGTCCAAAGAATAAAAATCCAATTAAAACTATAAGGTATGGATTAGAAAAATCTTTTAAATTCTCGCGCATCCTCCAGAACACAAAAAATATCAAGCTCAAAAATGCCAAAAATCCCAATGTTCCGATTTCGGAAATTGATAAAAGGTAGATATTGTGCACCGGCTGATAAATCCAAGGCTTGATATCTTTGGAGCCGACCAAATCCTGCAAAGTTTTTTGCATGCTCAAAGTAAAACTGCCTACGCCACTCCCCAACAAAGGCTTCTCTTTTATCATTTTTGACGCTGTTTCCATATAAAGCACTCTCTGCGTAAAAGCGTCTTCCGATGTGCTTACATTGGCCCTAGTAAAAAGCGGTTGCCAAATTATTAAAACGCCTAGAAAAATGAATGTCAAAAAACTTGGCAGAAAAATCTTCGCCCCAAAAGTTTTGAACTTATAAGCCGCCGCGAGTCCTACAAGAAATAAAATCAAAATCCCCCAAAATAAAGCAGTACGCGAAAAGGTCAGTAAAAATCCAAACGTCAATACAAAAAGCGCTGTCTCATACAAAACAATTTTTTTGATATCCTTCTTATCAATTTGTTTAAAAAATAAATATGCCAAGGCCACTAATGCTAAAAATAAAAAGGCGGCCAAAATATTGGGATGAGAAGTGGTTCCGTAAGCGCGCAAATATTTTTCTGAACCGGCCCAAAAAGTAGAAGACCCGCCAATTTTAAGTCCTAATACGCTTTCTCCCAAAAAACGCAACCCGACACTTTTTGCCGTAAAAAACTGTACCATCCCTAAAAGCGACTGCAAAAAAGCGGACGAAACGACTGCTGATGCCACCAGATTTAAATCGGAAGCGTTTTCACGATAAAAAATAATTGCCAAAAACACTAAAACGAATTCGGTAAATTTCAGCGCCTGATAAAAACTCAGCATCGGATTGGAGCTTACAAATATTGAGAGAAATACAAAAAATAAAAACGCCGCCAAAATAAAAATCAACGGCTTAATCTTATTTTTCAAAAAGATGCTTATGTCAAATTCTTTGCGCCACAAAAGACATGTCAAAAATAAAAAAATTAATATGTCCGTTCCGTATAAATATATCGTGCTGTATTCATTTTTTAGAGATCCCAAATTCCACAAAGGCAATTTTGCACTAAAAGGTATGCTAAAAAAAAGCAGCCATAAAATAACGTTGCAGATTTTTTTGGGCATATTTTAAGCTGGTGATTTAAAATTTAATTGGACAAAAAATATATTTCCAAAACAATACCGATCAAAAAGACCAGGATCGCAAAACAGGATACCCAGTTGATAAAAGAAAATTTTATTTGCGTTTCCCTTCTGATTTTTGCGGCTATTGCCAAAATCAAGATGCTATCTATGCCGCCAAAGACCGCGCCCAACGTACCTATGATGGGTATAAAGCTTCTTAATCCCAAAAGAAATAATCCCAAGGGCAAAAAAGTAACTATTAAAATCGCCATTGTTTTTGAAAAGCCAAAATCATATGCCAAGACATGGCGAGCGTTGAGACCAAAAGGAACATGCGAAGTGGCTACCGCTAAAAATCCAACAAGTGATCCAAAAATAATTATCCATTTGCCTAAAATATTACCCGCACCACTCAAACTATCCAAAGAAGCGCCGCCACCACTTATGCCCACTATCACAAAAGAAAAAAGTAGCGTTAAAAGAGCCGCCAATAATGTTCCCGTAAGTACAATTTTTGAGACGTATTTAAAAGAAACGTTATTTAAATTAGCCTGAAAAAACGAACCCACAATTTCAGGAATTGCCACCGCCCCCGACAAAGAAAACAGAACGGCTCCGTAGGCAAGAAATACATATTTCAAATCAAGCTGTGCGGGAATAAAAAAGTTTTCTAATTTTACATAGTTTAATCCATAAAAAATAATCACTAAAAGCAAGCCGGCCAAAATAATAGATAGGATTGATTCTACTTTTAAAAAAATGCTTTGTTTTAAATATATTAAAATTCCGCCAACCAAAAAAAATAATACTGTTAATTGAAATGAATTCAACCACGGAATCAACTTACTTAAAAAAATTCCAGCCAAAATACCATAAACTAAAAGTCCGCCGGTGTATCCTATGATGGTACTAAAAACCTCTACTACCTTGGCCCAGTTTCCCAAGTGAATTTGGGCATATCCCGCCAAGCGATGCTTGCCTTCGGTGCGCAAAACCACAAAGGCATAATTAAAATGCACAAGCAGGATAATTGCTGTCAGAAAAATAAAAAGCGCCAGCGATGCCTGCCAGCCAATTTTCGAAAAAATGTAGGGCAAGCCAAATATACCAGCGCCCACTATGGTGCCGAACAAACTAAACACGCTACCCCAAAAAAATAATCGGTTTTTGGTAATCGTCATAAGTAAATCCCGACCAAAGCTTTTTTATTTAGCAAAATATATTAAATCACCAACTCGAACTCTTTTTTGCACTTTCAAACCCACCAGCTTTCCTTTTTTACATTTTTTCACAAAAACATGATCCACTTGCATAGAAGATATTTTTTGAGAAAAATTGCTCTTATTCCCCAGAAATTCAATTTTGTTTCCCAAACTAATGGGCACCGCTGGTTTGATAACCGCTACTTTTATTTTGTTGAAGTAATGCGTAACTTTTCCGGCCAACTTTTTCTTTGGTTCTTTTGACCTTGACCCTTTGGGTTTTAACGCTTTTGATTTGACCGATGTTTTTTTGCTCTTTGTCTTTTTGCTTTTTACTGGGCGCTTTAGAATTTTGGGTGTTTTTTTCATATTTAACAGGGTAAATTTTTTACTTTTCCAACCCATCCTTTTCCTTTTTTATCAATTCAATCACTTTTTCTACCAATTCTTTTGGATCTTTAGAAAACACGACCTTACCGCTTCCTCGATGAGCCTTTTCTATAATGCCCCGCAATTCATCTGCCATGCCTCCCGAGCCCTCCAAAACTCCTATGGGCTTATTATCCTCAAAGGCAATTGTAAATTCATTCAAAGTTCCCATCCTGCCACAAATAACAATCACCGCGTCAGATGAGCGTGTCAAAAGTAGGTTTCTACCAGAATAATCAAACCCCGTATAAACTATCATATCGAAATAATCTATGGGCAATTTATAAACTTCTAAATGTTCTTTTTCACTGACCGCCGGAGAAAGACCCAGGCTCACCCCTCCTGCCAACTTTGCTCCCTTTGCCGCCCAATAAGGAATGCCCGTGGTGGCTCCCGTAACGACAACACAGTCGTGCAAAACTATTTCTTTGCCGACTTCTTCTGATTTTTCTGACGCTTCTTGGGCGCAATGTCCGGTTTCTGCCGCTCCCGAGACACAAATTTTAAACTTTGGCTTTTGCAAAGATCCAAGATTTTTGCCCAATTCTTGCACGTCGTCTAATTTATTGTTTTCTGTCATATGATTTTATTAAAAGTTATAACGCGACTACTTTAGTATATCAAACTAAACTCATTTTTTCTATATTTACCTAGCTCCAACTTTACTATTGCAAAATATAAATTTAATCGTGAAATTGAGGTTTGATAAAAAAATGTTTAAGAATTAAGACGGTCGCCCACCCCAAAAGAGCGCCGGCAATAATATCCAAAGGAAAATGAATCCCGGCAACAACGCGCGCCAATCCCATCAGCAAGGCTCCGCCTAAAAATATATATCCCAATTTTTTATCAAAATAATAAACCATAAATGCGACCGCGAAAAAAAATGCGGCGTGTCCTGAGGGAAAAGAATTTGCGAAATCAAAAGGACCGACTAAATGAACCGAAAGATACTCATAGGCGCGTGTACGAGGCAATACAAATCTTATGATAGGAGTAAAAATCAAACGAGAAACAATTCCACAAATAAATGCCCACACAACCATTCTTCTTCTTTCATACAAAGCCGGCATTTTCTTCAGCTGAGGATAAAAAAACAAAAATATAAGCGCCAACACAAATAAATAAGGCAAAGCTTTGCTCGCCAAAGCGTCAACCACTCTATCAAACCAGATATTGTGTCCTGTAAAACTGTTCAGCCACAAAAGAAGCTCCTTATCTAATAATTTTATAAAACTCATATTTCTTGAAATATAATTTTAGCTAATTTATCCGGATCGTGACGCAAAAAACCTTTACCACGCAAAAGCCCTGCTTTCACGACTTTTAAATTTTTGCTCGACTTAATATCCGGCTTTACCAATTCGGCATACTCCTGCGCATATTTTTTTAAACGACTTGGAGACGGTTTTTCAATATTCATAATCACGTCATCTATGACATTTTTACCTAAATATTTTTCTATGACGCCCAAGAAATCGCTCGCTTTAAATTTATTCGTTTCTCCGAATTTGGTCATCAGATTTACAATGTAAATTTTTTTAGCCCTACTTGAAGAAATGGCCTCTTTTACTCCTTTCACCAACAAATTAGGAACTATGCTCGTAAATAAATCCCCTGGCCCGATAATTATTACATCGGCGGATTTTAAAACGCCGATTGCATACGGATTAATCTTGGCCGACGGCTTTAAAAATATTTCTTTAATCTGTAAAAGTCCATTGTGTTTTGGTACATCAATATTTGTTTCACCGTAAACCATCTCGCCATTTTCCATGCGCGCCACCAATTTAACATTATCAAGAGTGACAGGAACGATTTTTCCCTCTACTCCCAAAAGTTTGCCCGCCAAATTAACAGCTTTTTGAAAATCTCCCTCCATGCGCTCCAAGGCGGTAATAAATAAATTGCCAAAATTGTGACCCTTTAAAACACCCTCATCAAATCTAAAATTAAATAAATCTGACAAATGTTTGTCGGCATTGGACAAAGCCACGAGCGCTCTGCGCACATCTCCTGGAGGCAAAATACCAAATTCTTCCCTCAATTTTCCTGTTGATCCCCCGTCATCTGCCATAGAAACAATAGCCGCTAAATCCAGTGGATATCTTTTGAGTCCGGAAAGCACTGTAAATACGCCTGTACCCCCGCCTATAACAACTATTTTTTTATTTTTTATCGCCATGAATACATTTTGCCACAAAAACCAGCTATTCTCAACACATAAAAAAACAGGGCCGAGAATCTCGGCCCCTTGATCTTGATGCTGTCGTGTTACTTTGCCTCTTCCAGAAGATAGACGGGCACATACAGCTGAGCGACCCTGTTGGTCATCTTGCGGCCCTTCTCGTTGGTCCGGACCTGGATGAACGGCCTGCTCAGGCTGACCAGAGCTAGGCGCTCCCCGGGGACGAACTCCTTGACCCGACCCGCACCCATGTTGGGGTACTCATCGCCGGCGCCGCATTTGAGACTCCCTTCCGGAAGAACGATCCGAACATCCGCACCCGCCTCCACTCTCTGCAACATCGCGCACCTCCTTCTGCAAGAACGCTTGCCGGAACCCATTGTCCCAGCGTTACCGACATTATACTCCTGTTTTTAAAATTTGTCAATAGCGCGTGGAGAGATTTTATTGTGAAGTCCGGGACGGGAATCATTCAGCCCCTTTTATGCGCCTTTGGAGGTACCGGTGGGATTTGCACCCACGCATAGGGGTTTTGTCCCGATTTTTCAAAGTTTGTTTAATTGAGTGAGGCCGGGATGGGAATTGAACCCATGTATAAGGGTTTTGCAGACCCTTGCCTTACCACTTGGCTACCCGGCCATTTATTTTCAAACTTTGAAAAAATCGTGGATCCTCGATATTTTACCAAAATAAAATATTTTGAAAATATCGGGACAGACCCTTGCCTTACTACCCACCGCTACGCACCTTTGGTGCTATCGGGGTCCCGCCGAAGGCGGTGATTGCCTGCCTGCCGGTAGGCAGGGCTACCCGGCCATTAATTCTGTTCGTCCGCCTTTTTCAATAATTCGTAAATTTTCTGCGCTTTATTTTCTGTTTGGTCCAATTTTAAAACAAGCTTGGGCACCGGACGCATGCGCAATTTACGATTTAGCTGATGTTGCAAATCATATAAAGACGCCTTCAATTTTTTGAAAATAGCTTCCGCTTTTTTATCGGGCATTATAGAAATCAAAACATCGCTTTGCAATAAATCCTCCGTGGTCAAAACATCTACCACGGTGATAAGCTCTCCGGGACCAACATCAACATTCTCAAAGATGAGGCTCCCCAAAACCTCCTTTATGAGAGCATTCAATCTTTCTATTCTTCTTTCGCTTGCCATGGTGTTAGATGCCTTTCTTTTTGTTCTTGTTCAAAAACAATTATATTGTCTCTTTCTTCAATCTTTACAAGCGCCCC
Source organism: uncultured Candidatus Saccharibacteria bacterium (assembly GCA_964357175.1). Classification (GTDB taxonomy): domain Bacteria; phylum Patescibacteriota; class Minisyncoccia; order GWC2-36-17; family CAYHJU01; genus CAYHJU01. Next base: position 7,951 of record CAYHJU010000010.1, on the reverse strand, counting down.
TTGAGGCGTCACCATAATACCAAATTCTCCCTGGCCAATTTCCTCAATGTCTTTTTTGTTTTGTTGGAGCTGAGAAATCTTACCTTTACCCATAATTTTTCCAGCGCGCACAATTTCAATCATGGCCCCCTTGGCAATTTTGCCCGAGAGCATTCTTCCTCCTACTATCTGGCGAGAATTGTCCTGTTTAAAATTCGCCAAAATTTGCGCCTTGCCAACATCTGTACGAAATGTTTCCGGCTCCAAACTTTTTTCCAGCTCTTCTTTTATTTTGTCAGTCAATTCATGAACAATGTTTGCGCTGAAGATTTTTGCATTCAATCTTTCTGCCAATTTCAAAACTGACGGATTTGCCTTCACATTAAATGCGTACACACAGGCACCTGAGGCACTAGCAAGCTTTACGTCATTTTCATTTATATCACCCACGTCTTTGGAAATAATTTTAACCTCTGCTTCGTTGTATTTCATTTTGCCTAATATATCCATCATTCCTTCCAAAGATCCCATAAAGTCTGCCCGCAAAATCACCGGCATTTGCAACACGCCCGCGCCTTGCGTCGTTCCCTCTTTATTCATTTCTTCTCTCATTTTAATTTTTACCTCTTCAGATTTTTTCATCGCCTCGTCTTTAGAGCCGAACACTTCAAAAGTTTCTCCTACTTCCGGTAAATCATCAAACCCTCCCACAACCACCGGACTCGATGGCGCAACCTCTTCAACTGCATGTCCCGCAAAATCCTGTAAAAGCTTGACGCGCCCCCACACGGATCCCGCAGTAAAAAAGTCACTTTTATGCAAAGTACCCTCTTGCACCAAAACAGTCGCGCTAACGCCACGCTGACTATCCTTATTTGTTTCTAAAATAATTCCTCGCGCCTGACATTTTGCATCTGCCTTTAACTCGGCAAGGTCAGCTGTCAAAAGTATTAATTCTAAAAGCTCCGGCACTCCTTGGCCTATTTTTGCAGAAATTTCCTGATTAGGCACATTTCCACCCCATCCCTCAAGAAGCACTCCTTTGTCGGCAAATTGTTGGCGCACTTTATTGGCATCCGCGTTTGATCGATCCATTTTATTTATGGCCACGATAAAAGGAATTTTGGCGTTTTGAATTATGGATAAAGCTTCCAACGTCTGTGGCTTAATGCCTTCATCCGCCCCCACAACCAAAATAGCCATATCGGCCACCCTTGCTCCGCGAGATCTTATCTTAGTAAAAGCTTCGTGCCCGGGCGTATCTAAAAATGTGATAATGCGTCCTTCTGCCAATGCCTGATAAGCGCCAATATGTTGGGTAATCTGCCCAGCTTCATGCTCAGCCACTTTGGATTTTCTTATAAAATCCAAAAGCGTGGTCTTTCCATGATCAATATGTCCCATCACAACCACAACAGGTGGCCGGAAAGCTAAATTTTTAGTTTTGATATTTTCTTCCGACATTATTTTTCTCCCCTTATATTTTTAACTTTTTAAATTCACTAATAAAGATCATCCGGAGGCGAGCGGGCATGGTGCCGAACAAAGTGAGGCGAGCGAGCCGAGGTCTGAGCAACACTGCCCGCTGGGCAGTGTATGCGGTATCTTTATGGTGAATTTAAAAAGTGCTCATCGCTTCCTTTAAAACTTCTTTTTCTTCGTCCATTAATTGATTTTCGGGTTTTCCTTTTTGGATAGCTTTTGCATAAATTCTCGTGCCCTCGCGCGTATGCAGACTTGTCACCACAAAACCGGAATTTTCTTCATTAAGCAAAGCAAAGCTAAAGCTTTGGTCGCCCCCCACTTCCTCAAAAGGGTTAAAGCGTTTGAGCGAAAACTTTTGTAATGCCCCATCAGTTTGTTTTTGCAGATCATTTAGATGATTTTTTATTTTTTCTATTTCGTTGCTCGCTATCGTTATGTCCTGAATATAGGACATCACTAATCTTTCTAAATCACTGGCCTTTTTCCCACGAAAAAGCTTTTTGTATTTAATATAAAGCCAAACGGATAAAACTAACATCAGAATATCTAATGTTAAAATTAAAAAAATCAAAATCTCAATTGTTTTTTGCGATAAAATCATATTCTTTTAAAATTTTAAGCACCCCTAATTACAATTTGAAGTATATCAGGAGTTGCCAAAAAGTCCACTCTACGCCTTATCGTTTCAAGACGCAGAGTCCATTCGGCCCTTTTATTTTTTATTCAATTCTAATTCTTGTTCTCTTTTATATTGATCAAGGTATTTTTGATATTCACTTTGTGTAGGTTTGATTTCAACAATAGCATCACCCACAATACCATCACCTTCAATTCTTTTTGGAACTGCCAACGCTCCATTTTCTAATTTTTGAATTTTCATAATTATTTAATATTTAATAAATAATAAATTTTAATTTTTAATAAAGAGTAGCTCGCGCAATATTTTTCTCCAAAAATAAATAATATTCCTCATCATACATCGCAACAAAATCATTTTTGGGTACTCTAAAAAACTGCGCGAAAGATTCCGCCACAAGTTCGTCTCTGCCAGCAAATCCACCAGCTCCATCTTGTCGATAGTATTCTGACAATTTAGAATATAAACGTTTGTGCGCCTCAATTAATTCCGGGTCATTATTCCATGCAAGCAAATCTCCGACCCCATGACCAAATTCGTGCAACGCAAGACTAACACCGCCATGCCTCCCCCTTCCGGCATAAACGATTTTATTATCTGCATCATAACAACCCGGGACTCCAGACCAATCCGGCTTATCCTCCCATCCTCTAGGGGCTTGTTTAAATTTCGGGTCGTCAGACATTCCGAGAACATCGGCGTCCCCTATATTTATCTTAATTCCTTTGTTTACCATAAATTCAATCAAGGGCTGTGGCAAAAAACTCAAATGCTCTAAGTGGGCCCTGGCGGTCTCTGAATCCAGATCCGCAATCTCTAAAGATCCTCCAAACATACTAATTACTTTTTCGGCCTCCTGTTTAGTAAATTCTTTCCTCAAAAACCACCGTATTTTTTCTTTGGTTTCCCTGGCAAAGGCTTGCACGCTGTTACCTATTTGTTTTAATTTGTCTATAATCCCTGTCTCTTCTTGGACCCCTTGCCACTTTACAAATTCTAATTTAACACTGGCATTGGCGCTTTCTACGCCCCGTTCGCCCTCTTGTTCTAATTGCGCCACTTCCTGATCTATGGCTTCCATTTTTTCTTGGGCAAGTGTTTCCGGACTAATTTCGACACGCTCGACCGCCCCTTCTTGTGAATTACCCGGAAGTTTTTCAACGCTTTCTAAATTTTCATCTGGAAGTTTTTCTATGTTTGCTTTTTCCATATTTATTTATTCAAAGAATCTTTTAATTCTTTCATTTTTAGTTCTTCAAGTCTTTTTCTATATTCTGAAATAAGCTTTTGTTGTTTTTGCTGCAAATCTAAAAATTTCTTATGAAACTCTTCGTATTCTTGATTGATTTTCTCAATGATTTCTTTTTGGGACGCACTTCTTTTCATATTTTAAATATATCAATTTTATGACGTAATTACAAGAAACCCCGCCCTTTTGTCCTGAGCTTGTCGAAGGGCAAAAGGGCGGAACAAGATTAAGATCAATACTAATATTTTTTGTTTCTATCTTTAACGGTTTTGGTGAGCCAGTCTTCTAATAAATTACAATTTGATACGATACAATGCCCACCAATTTTTCCCGGCATCGGTGCTAAAACTGGACGCACCACATTTGGCTTGCCCAATTTTTTATACCCTTCGTTATATGAATTGTTGGCGTCAGTATAAACTTCGTTAAAACCCAAATTCAATTTATCACAAATTCTTTTTACTTCTTTAGCAAAAACAATATTCCAGCCATAGTAAGTCGTGTCTAAAATTTTTAAAAGTTCGGTTGTTCCGGACTTTGGAAAGATTTTGACAGGCACACCAAGGGCAGAAAAAATATCTGCCGCCTCTTTAGCTTTTTTTCCGCCAAAATATTTCACAAAAGTTTTGATGCCCTCTGCAAGGTGTGGATGCACTCCGCGTATGGGACTATGCACGGCAAAAGGCGCGACCTTTTTAGTCGTGCCAACCGGCACCGTGGAATGGACTATCACCAAATGTGGCTTATATATTTTAATGTAATTTTTAGTCGCCTGAACAAAATTTTTCACCAGAGGATAACAAATATGCAAAACATCATACTGTCCTTTGTGAGTGAGCGCCACGTCCTGAATATCAACTTCGTAATTATTTTTTAAAATTTCGTAAATAGCTTTCCCCACCTCTCCGGCGCCTATTATCAAATGCTTTTGTTTTTTCATATTTACCTTGTGATGACTTTTGATTCTTTCAATTCTATTTTTAACTCGCTTAAGAATTTTTTCAAAAAAGCGGTTCTTCTTTTGGCAATTTGTTTAGCAAGTTTTGTGTGCATTCTGTTTTCTGCCACTAAAAGACGGCGATAAAATAATCCGACGCCGGATTTAAAATTGATCTCATCCTTTTTGAAAAACGGGTGTTTTAGATTATAAAAAGCCCGATTCATATGCCCGCACGAAGAAAATGTCCTCATTATGGAAATGGCACCCGTTGATTCAAGTAAATCAGCATCTTGTAAAACCTTTGATTCCAATAAATCCGGCTTTATTCCTTTTGTGAACGAACATTGCCGTATACAAACCTTTACTAGCTCTATTTTCTTTTTTGGATATTCGCTTATTTTTACTAAAATTTTACCGGCAACTTCCGCGCTTTCATCTGTCTCATTTTTACTGTTTGGGTGGTCTTTTCTATAAACAACCGTATCGTGAAAAAGCACGGCAGGAATTATTACGTCCAAATCAGCTTTAACACTTTTCCCGATCTGCATGGCAAGATTAAAAACGCGCCAAACATGCTGAAAATCATGGGATGGATCCGTTTTAATCTGCCTTTTTTGTGCCATCTTAATTAATTTTTCCTGCAAAGATTTTTTCATATAAATGTTTGCTAATATTTATAATTTTAAAAATAGTCAACTAATAGAATTTAAAAATTTATTAATTAACACTTATTTGAAAAGCAGATCGCCATATGACACGGGAACAAGGCCTTCTTTAGAAATACCAAATAAATTCAAATAATTATTACATTGCTCAAGCAGCTTTTCTTTACCAACGCTTCCATCCTCATCTATCGCCTCAATTTCAATAAAAGTGCCTAATTTTTCAACGATATCAATGTGAAATTTTACATTTTCAATAAAATAAATTTCTCTTTTTTTGTCCACGACAACCAAAATTCCCAGTGATTTTTCAAGAATTTCTTTCAGCGAAGAATCCGTAGAATTTTTAAAAAGACTAACATTGGATTGTTTTGGACCATTTTCATCCTCCCTGTCATAAAAAATTAAATAATTTTCAATGTTTCCCTCCCTTAGTTTTAACCTGCCAAAATCAACCTTAAAGTAAGTATCGATTTGATGGTCCATTCCTTTAAAATCTGCACTATTTAATTTAAGAATATCACGAATTTTTTCAGGATTATCACATCTGGCTTTTATTTCTATGTTGATATGGCTCATGTGTAATAGAAAAGGTTTCTTTATGCAAAACATTCGGACTAAGTGTCCGAAATGCACAATTGATATATAGTTTTGGGACGATTTTTTTCAAAACAACTTCTGAGGCGCGCAAGCTTAATTCTCCTGGGATTTTTTGAGCGCTTCAGCAAGCTTTCTCAATTCCTCAGGATCAGCCATCGGTCCACTACCTGAGGATATCCATCCTTCATATTTATCAAACCAAAATTCTTTTCCGCTCAAAACTTGCTTCCAAATACCTTGTTTTAAATTTTCTGTTCCATGCATCGGGATAAGTTTTATATGCGCATGATTTATTCCTGTTCCTTCCATCATTAGACCAACTCGTCCTACATCATTAAAATAGTTTTCAAGTATGCCCGCAACTTTTTTAGAAGCGATGATAAATCTTTGCAAAACATCATCTGGCATTTTCAAAACATCACTTCCAAAATGTTGTTTTGGGATAACACACGAAAAACCCTTTGTGTTTGGGTCAATGGCGAGCCAGGCCATAAATTCTTCATCCTCCCAAAATAACCCTGCCGTTTTGATATTGCCAGCAGAAATTTCGCAGAAAATACATTTATTATCTTTTGTTATTGCTTCGTATTTTGTCATATGTAATTCTTGGCGGAGGGGGTGAGATTCGAACCTGCCTACCGGCAGGCAGGCTCACAAGCATACCGCTTTTTCTTGACCCCGTTAGAAAGCGGAGGGTGAAGGATTTGAACCTTCGAGGGGATTTCTCCCCAACCGGTTTTCGAGACCGGCGCATTAGACCGCTCTGCCAACCCTCCGCTTTCTAACGGGGCGAGGCGGCGCCCCTCCCCACCCCTCCATATATTAATAAATTTTCAATTTTAAAATTTACAAACACAAAAACCAGAAATTTCTATTATTGAAAATTGAACAGTTGTAAATTGTTTGGAAATTGAGAATTGATAATTGAAAATTATCTCACAATCTTATTCACCCACAAAACCCATTTACTTTCAAATAAACATTAAAACAACTTCTGCGAACGAAGCTCTGTGTCCAACGCCTCATTTACCAATTCATCAGCTCGTTTATTTTTCTCTCGTGGAATGTGATTAAAATTAATTTCTCCAAAATCTGTTTTCAAATTCCATACTTCTATAAATAATTTCTGAAGCTCTGGATCCTGAATTTTATATTGCCCCAAAAACTGCTTCACCACAAGTTCGCTATCCATAAAAACATTGATTTTTGTTTGAGAAACTTTCTCCTTACCCAAAATCTGTTTGGCCTTTTTTAGTGCAGACACTAAAGCAGAATACTCCGCAAAATTATTGGTTTTTTCTCCCAAATACTCTCCAAATTCTTTTATGGTTTTCTTATTTTTGTCTAAGATGACCACGCCTATTGCGGCAGGCCCTGGATTGCCCCTCGATCCCCCATCAGTATAAATATGTATTTCTTCTTTCATGCTGGCCATAAAATTAAAATTATTTAGCAGGCCTGCCTGCCGTTAGGCAGGACGAATATCTTTAACACCAAGCTCAATAGACCGCATGCCGTTAAAATCATTCACCTGTAAATTGCACAGCACATCAATTTTATCTCCTGATTGCAACTCATTTTCTCCCGGTGGCACATGCCCATTGCCCATCTTAAATCCTATACCAGAAAAGTATTTTACACCACTTTCGCAAAATTTTCTAAATTTGAATTTTAAATGCCCGCCTCCATTACCCACCTTACGAGCTTCTATTACTTCCAAATCTTTTATTAAAAAGAGGGGCTTTGGATTATTTTCTCCTGTGGGCTCTAATTTTTCAATATCATCCATTAATTCCCAGTTTATTTCCTGGCCCAAAAGCTCTGCGTCTGCATATGTTTCAATTTTTATCCGCCAGCTGGCGGATTCAGCGGTTAAATGTTTGCGCGCATAATTTAAAAGACTCTGGTGTAAATTTTCAATATTTTTTGGGTACATGCTAAAGCCCGCTGACATTTTATGTCCACCACCACTTGTCAAAAGATCTCTGGACTCTTCTAACGCTTCAACCAAATTAAAACCTTCTATGGAACGCGCCGAGCCCTGGCACTTTTCTTCTCCCTGAAAAAAAATAAAGGCGGGTTTATGATATTTTTCTACAAGATGCCCAGCCACTATGCCTATAAGTCCCGCGTGCCACTTTGGAGATCCCAAAAATATTATGGGATCATCATTTTGAGACGTGGCCACATCCATAGCTTCTTTTAAAATGTCCTTTGTGAGTTCTTGCCTTTTTTTGTTTGTTTTCTCCATATCATCCGCCAGATCTATCGCCTCTTTTTCGTCTTGAGTGACCAAAAGCTGAAAGCTGTTCGTGGCATGTTTCAAGCGTCCCATAGCATTTAGTCGAGGAGCTATTAAAAAACCTATGGTTTCAGACTTTATATTTGTAATCATTTTT
>CAYHJU010000009.1:0-28036 GCA_964357175.1 uncultured Candidatus Saccharibacteria bacterium | reverse complement strand
TTTGAAAAAAGCAATCAGTTTTTCAATTCTTGCTTTTGTTTCATCTAAAATTTCCACGCGAGCTTTTTTGTCTTTTTCAATTTCAACGCTCAATTTTTCTGCCAACGGCGACGAAGAAAATGATTGACCAAATACTTCAAGCACGCGAAAAAGTTTTTGTTGCAGTTCTTGTGGATTTTCAATGTAGGATTTGTGTTTTGCCATAACTTCAAATGCTTCCTCATTCCTCTCTGGATGCCCGTAAGTAAACGCGAGTATGTATAAAACTTCTTTATCAACGCCACCTTCCTGCAAGGCGCGAATCTCATCTAAAAATTCCGAAACTTCAGAGCTCAATGGATTTTTTGAAAAATAATTTTTTGCATCAACAGACAATGGGGTGTCGTCGTTTCCCCATTCGGGATTTTTAGCTTTTAAAATAAAAGAAAGTAGTTGTGCTTCTCGCTCTTCACGAATAGAAATTTCCGGAGTTTTCATAACTTCAAAAGTGGCCCCCTTCTTTTCTTGCTCTTTTGATTTTTCCATATTTTTGGTTCAAAAACGAATTTCCAATTTTGGCGGTGAGGGTGGGATTCGAACCCACGGTACGGCTATAACACCGTACAACGGTTTAGCAAACCGCCGCCTTCAGCCACTCGGCCACCTCACCTTAATTAAAATCTTAGGATGGTGGCCAAGGAGGCCACCCCTGCCCGCCTTTGGCGGGTCACCAATTTAAACTTTTGATATCACTTTAACTAAAATTATGCGCAGGGTCAAATGTAAAGCACAAAAGATTTGACATTTTTTAAAATTTGACTTATCATTACAAAGTAAATCCCGTCATATAAAACGGGTTTTTATTTTTTTTACCCCCACACCTACTTTGCACAAAATTTTTTGCAAAGCGGTAATCACATTGAAAAACTTTTTTATTGAATGATTCCTGTTTATTGAATTAAACCAGAAAATTTTAAAGCTTTGCGCCTGCCTACCGGCAGGCAGGTGCAAAGTAGGTGTGGGGGTTTATTAAGTAATTTTTATATCATGATAGATTTAAAACAATTTTTAGCTGGCATACAGCAATTGAGCGAGGAAAAAGGTATTCCGCGCGAAAAGGTTATTGAGGCAGTCGAAATGGCCTTGGCCGCCGCATACAAAAAAGAATATGGCGAGAGGGGCCAGATTATAAAAGCATCATTGGACGAAAAAACAGGTAAATTTAAACTTGAACAAATAAAGCAGGTGGTGGACGAATCTATGCTGAAGCCAGAAGAAGAGTTGGAAGAAGGTGCGGGAGAAGTCAAGGCAGAAGAAGTTAAGAAAGAGAGAAAACTTATCAAAGATAAAGAAGTTGTGCCAGTGGCAGAAGAAAGTGAAGAAGAAAAAAAGATACGCTTTAATCCAGAGCGCCATATTATGATTGAGGAGGCTAAAAAGATAAAAAAGGGATCCAAGGTGGGAGATGAAATATCTTTTGACTTGGAATACAAAGAAGACTATGGGCGCATTGCCGCGCAGACAGCTAAACAGGTTATCGTGCAAAGATTGCGCGAAGTGGAAAGAGGGGCGTTGCTTGAGGAATTTAAATCCAAAGAAGGAAAAATTATATCCGGCACAGTACAAAGAATAGACGGGCCTAATGTGTTTTTAGATATTGGGAAAACCACCGCAGTTTTGCCAGCTCAAGAAAGAGTGCCGCGCGAACAATATAGAATAGGTGAAAGATTGAGCGTTTATGTTGTGAGCGTTGAGGAAGACTTCAAGGGTCCGAGAATAGTGGTGTCACGTTCTCATCCGAGATTTGTCAGCGGACTTTTTGAAATGGAGGTTCCAGAGATCGCCTCAGGAGTGGTGCAGATAAAAAATATCGCCCGTGAAGCCGGATCTCGCACTAAAATTGCCGTGTCTTCCAGCGAATCAAATATTGACCCTATTGGTTCGTGCGTAGGACAAAAAGGCACACGAATCGCAACTATTATTCAGGAATTAAACGGAGAAAAAATGGACATTGTCCAGTGGAACGATGACCCGCTCAAATTTGTTGCCAACGCTCTGTCTCCCGCTAAAGTTACCGATGTTGAGAAAGTTGATACCAAGCACGAAATGATAGTTTTGGTTCCGCAAGACCAGCTCTCTTTGGCCATTGGTCGAGGAGGACAAAACGTTCGTCTCGCGGCAAAACTTACCACTTGGCGCATAGATGTCAGATCAGCTCAAAATCCTAAAGAGGCCGTAGAAGGAGGGGTGGCGGATACTGAAGTGGCGAAGATAGAAGTGGCGGTTGAAAACGCACAAGACGAAGGTGCAAAAGTAGAAGAGGAAAAATAGTTTAGGAATTAAAAATTAATATTTAAATTAAATATGATTAGTGCACTTTTATACTTTTCAATTTTAGCGGCAGTAGCTTCTTTAGGATACGGAGCGTTTTTAATCGCAAAAGTTTTAAAAAAATCTCAGGGCGAGGGCAAGCAGGTGGAAATCGCGCAAGCTATCCAACAAGGAGCCAACGCGTTTTTAAGCAGGGAATATAAAACTATAGCCATGGTGGCGCTTGTTTTGTTTGTGGTGCTCTTGATTGTTTTTGGACAGATGACAGCATGGGCCTTTTTGGTCGGAGCAGTTAGTTCAGCCTTGGCTGGCTACATAGGTATGAGTGTGGCGGTAAGAGCCAATGTTCGAACCACGGAAGCCGCAAAAACGGGACTCGCCGAGGCTTTTGATGTCGCTTTTAAAGGTGGGGCAGTAACAGGATTTTTTGTTGTGGGTCTTGGACTTTTGTCTGTTTCTTTATTTTATTTTTTTACTAGGAACATCCCCGAAGGAGTGAATGCTTTAATAGGTCTGGGATTTGGCGGAAGCTTGATATCTGTTTTTGCCAGACTTGGCGGAGGTATTTATACCAAGGGCGCGGATGTTGGGGCTGATTTGGTGGGAAAATTGGAGGCGGGCATTCCGGAAGATGATCCTCGTAATCCGGCGGTAATCGCTGATAACGTGGGGGACAATGTGGGAGATGATGCTGGCATGGCGGCGGATCTTTTTGAAACATATGCGGTTTCTACTATCGCCGCAATGCTTCTTGCCTGGTCAATTTTTGGAAATAATTCCATAGCCGTTGTTTTTCCTTTGGTTTTGGGAGGGGTGGCTGTTTTAGCATCAATCATGGGGAGTTTATTTGTAAAAATTGGAAAAAATAAATCAATCATGGGCGCCTTGTATAAAGGATTGGCCATAGCGTCTTTGAGCGCCGTAATCGGTTTTTATTTGGTCTCCCGATTTATTTTTTCAAGCATCAATGATCCGGCGTATCCTTATATGAATATATTTTGGTCTAGCTTGATCGGTATCGTGGTTACCGCATTGATGGTTTTGGTGACAGAATATTACACATCCAAAAAATTCCGTCCGGTAAAATCTATTGCTCAAGCATCAACTACGGGACACGGCACAAACATAATTGCGGGACTTGCTTTTGGAATGGAGGCAACCGCTTTGCCGGTACTCGTGATAGCCTTGGGAATACTTTCGAGTTTTTATTTCGCTGGTCTTTTTGGAGTAGCGGTAGCCACTATTAGCATGCTTTCTTTGACCGGCATTATAGTCGCTATAGACGCGTTTGGTCCTATTACGGACAACGCGGGAGGCATCGCTGAAATGTCCAATTTGCCAGAAGAGGTGAGAGCCATCACTGATCCACTGGACGCGGTGGGCAATACCACCAAAGCAGTCACCAAGGCGTATGCCATCGCTTCGGCCGGACTAGCGTCGTTGGTCCTTTTTTCTTCATATGTTAAAGATCCAAATATCAGCAAGCTCAATTTAAATTTTGATCTTGGTGATCCGAAAGTTTTGGCCGGGCTTTTAATCGGCGCTATTATTCCTTATCTTTTTGGTTCGATGGCGATGCGAGCGGTGGGTAGAGCGGCAGGAAGCGTTGTGGATGAAGTGAGAAGACAATTTAGAGAAATTAAAGGAATTTTGGAAGGCACTGCAAAGCCGGAGTATGGCAAGGCGGTGGATATTGTGACCAAGGCGGCTATAAAAGAAATGGTGTTACCGGCCTTGTTGCCCGTGGTGCTTCCAATCATTGTGGGTTTTACGTTGGGGCCCAAAGCTTTAGGGGGATTTTTGGTGGGTGCGATTATCACCGGTCTTTTTGTGGCGATTTCTATGACTTCTGGCGGTGCGGCTTGGGATAATGCCAAAAAATATATTGAAGAAGGAAATTTTGGAGGAAAGAAATCTTTTGCGCACCAAGCGGCAGTAACAGGTGACATGGTGGGCGATCCTTATAAAGATACAGCTGGTCCTGCGATAAATCCGATGATTAAAATCATCAACATTGTAGCTTTGTTGATAGCGAGATTTTTGTAACCCTTAGTTTAAAAAGCAAAAACCCCACCCTTTTGTCTTTCGATAAACTCAAGACAAAAGGGTGGGGTCACACTCTTAATTATTTTTTTCTGGGTAAATGCTGTCCCAATACTCATTTATGGTCATTTCTTTTAGGTTGCTGATTTTTTCTGGAACGATTATTTGAAAAGAAAGCCAAAGCTTTAAGGCGTCTTCCCAATTAATGGTCCCGAGAATTACTGTGTCTCGATCAAAAGTTGCCATGTCGGCGCCAAGATGTCCCATGGGTATGTTAACATTGTACTTTTCTCCCGCCTCGCAGTTGAATTTGTTTACAGCCACTGCCCATTGCCAGCTACCAATGCCATATTTCTTCACATAAATTACCCCGTGCTTTTTTGATATTTCCCAAAAACTGACCCATTTATTAAAATGCTTTATCAAATGTCCTAGAACCGGTATATAAAGAAATATTTTTTCTAGTTTGGCAAAGAATTTAGCTTTAGTGAAAAGTCCCAGTAAAAAAAGCATTATCAAGAAAACAGCCACATTGAGCCAAGGATAATCTTTGTGCAGGAAAATAAAAAGCATTTTTCCTGCGACTAAATTAGCCAAATCTTTAAAATTTTTTGCTACCCAAACCAGCATATATCCGAATGCTATGGCGGGAACCAACACGAACAAACCTTTAAAAATCACACCAGTAACCCATTTTAATATTTTCAAGGTACCACCTCCACGAGAGCTTTTGACCTTCTGAGAATTAATGATATATTATCAGTGTTTAATAATTTTGGCAAATAATAAATTTAACAGGCCTGCCTGCCCTGCCTACCGGCAGGCAGGCGGCAGGTAGAGCAAATATGAAACATTCAATTGTCGATATAAGCAAAACGGAAAAAGAAATAACGTTTGAGCTGACGTCCGAAGAATTTGGCAAATTTAAAGACGAGGTATTAAAAGAAGTCTCTCAAAATGCAACTCTAAAGGGCTTTCGCCAGGGAAAAGTTCCGCAAGACATGGTGGAGAATGTTTTCGGCAAGGGAGATAATTTTTTGGAAGATGTGGTGCAAGCGGCAATAAACCACTGTTGGCGTGATTTTATGCGTGATAAAAATTGGATAGTGGTGGAGGGGCCAGAAATTTCAATTGTTAAAGCGGCATACCAAAACCCATTTATTTTTAAGGCAAAAATTACTATTGTGCCGGAATTTTCTATCCCCAAAAATTATAGGGATATAGTTAAAAAATTGGGACATAAAAAAGTTGATGTTAAAAGTGAAGAGGTTGAACAATCTTTGGGGTGGCTGAGAAAATCTCGCTCTATTTTAAAAAATGTTGAAAGGGAGGCTCAAAAAGGTGATTCGGTGGAGATGGATTTTTCAACCCAAAGCAAAGGAAAGGATCTTGAGGGAGGAGGCGCTAAAGATTATAAATTTATTTTGGGCGAGGGTCGCTTACTGCCAGGTTTTGAAGACAGTATTGTAGGAATGAGGGCGGGTGAACATAAAGAATTTTCTTTGAAAGCGCCAAAAGATTTTTGGAACAAAGAAATTCAAGGGGCCACGATTGATTGCGTAGTGGATTTGAAAAAGATTGAGGAGGTGGTTTTACCGGAGCTTTCGGGTGAATTTGCAAAAACGCTCGGAAACTTTGAAAATGTAGAAGATTTGAAAAATAGTATAGAAAAAAATCTTTTTGAGGAGAAAGAGCGCGAAGAAAAAGAAAGATGGAGGATGGAGGCGCTTGAAGTGATTAGCCAGAAAACCGATATTTTAATTCCGGAAAAATTGACCGACAGAGAGCTGGGCGCCATGAAAGACGAGCTTACAAAAAACATCGCATCGTTTGGCATGCCATTCGCTGATTATATAAAAAGGTTAAATAAAACAGAGGAGGAATTTTTAAAATCTTTACGAGGTCAGGCTCAAAAAAGAGTATCGGGAGCGCTACTTCTTAAAGCGCTGACCAAGCTTGAGAATATAAATGTCCAAGATGAGGAAGTGGAAAAATATGCCCAAGAGCAATTGATGCGCTGGAGTTACGACAAAGCAGGGGCGGAGAAAAAAATCAGTCCGGAAGATTTAAGAATTTATGCCAGAGAATTTTTATCTAATGAAAAAGTTTTTGAATCCTTAGAATCTCTTGTATAATTAAAATATAAATTAACAAAATAAAAAATATGGAAATGGAAATAATACCAATGGTTATTGAAAAATCTCAGTTTGGAGAGAGGGCGTATGATATTTATTCTCGGCTTTTAAAAGACCGCATAATTTTTTTAGGCGGTCCGATAACTGATACTTTGGCGAACTCTGTCATTGCCCAGCTTTTATTTTTGGAAAATCAGGAGCCGGGTCGTGATATAAAGCTCTATATAAATTCCCCCGGGGGATCGGTTACGGCAGGGTTGGCAATCTATGACACCATTCAATATTTAACAAGCGATGTTTCAACTATTTGCGTGGGCATGGCGGCCTCCATGGGGGCGGTGCTGTTGGGCACCGGAACCAAAGGCAAGAGATTTGCTTTGCCGAATTCTGAAATCTTACTTCATCAAGTGATGGGTGGGGTAGAGGGACAAGCGGTGGAAATAGAAATTACAGCGCGACAAATTATAAAAATTAAAGACAAGCTCAATGATATTTTGGTCAAACATACCGGTCAGTCCCTTGACAAAATAGAAAAAGACACCGACAGGGACTTTTATATGACGGCTCTTGAGGCAAAAAGCTACGGCCTGATTGATGAAGTTATAAAACCGAAAGAGGCGAAAAAAGAGACCAAGAAAATCAAAAAATAAAAGATACGATAACAATACGCCCCGCTCTTTTGATTTGCATCAAAAGAGCGGGGCGTATTTAGTTTATTTAATCAATTCCAGCATATTTCTGCCCGTCATCTCTTCTGGTTTTGGGATCCCCATAATTGCCAATACGGTGGTGGCCACATCGGAAAGTATGCCTTGCGAAGTTTCGTTAAGCTCGTGTTCGGATAAATTCACCATTTTATTTCGGACTGACGAATGGACTATATGTAGTGGTACTGGATTGGAGCTGTGTCCCGCTTTGGCTTTGCCGGAAAATAAATTTATTTTTTCATCAGCATTTCCGTGATCGCCCGTTATTAAAACCCACCAATTATTTTTCTCTGCTACATCCAAAATTTCTTTCATCTGCGCGTCTAAAAACTCTACCGCTTTAACAGTAGCATCAAAATTTCCTGTGTGTCCTACCATGTCGGCGTTGGCATAGTTAGCGACTATAAAATCAGCCAAGTGATCTGAAATAGTTTCTTTTACGTGCGCAGTGATTTTTGCCGCAGACATTTCGGGACTGTTTTCAAAATTTGTCAAAGGTAAGGAGGGGACCAAAATCCTTTCTTCCCCAGGAAAAGGCTTTTCGTTTTCTCCGTTAAAAAAGAAGGTGACATGAGCGTATTTTTCTGTCTCGGCTATGTGAAGTTGTTTAATATTTTTATTAGCGACAACCTCAGATAGAGCGATCGCCTTAGCTAAGGGCGTTTTAACTATTTCTTTTTCAAATATTGTGTCAAAAAATGGATTGTGCGGCACGCTGTCCAGATAATCTGTCATGGTCAAAACAAAAATTCCGTCGGGTGTTTTGTTTGGAAAGTGCTGGAAATTTTTATCTACAAATGATTGAGTTATCTGTCGCATGCTGTCTTCGCGAAAATTTGAAAAAAGCAAAACATCATTTTCTTTGAGCGCGCCCACGGGTTGATTGTTTTCTGAAACAAGCGCCGGATCTATTGAATAATCAAATTTTCCTTTGGAATATTCACTATGTATATATTCAAGAGGATTTTTAATAAATGTACCCTGTTGATGGACCAGCATATCAAAAGCAATCTTGGTTCTGTCCCAGTGGTTGTCCCTTTCCATGGCAAATGTTCGTCCGATCAAAGAAGCAATTTTTGCTTGCGGGCAGATTTTTTGCATTTCCAGTTGAAGCTCTTCAAGTAATCTTGAGGCATCCTGTGGATAAGAATCTCTTCCATCGGCAATAATATGTAAAAAAATCTTAGAAATATTTTGTTGCGCGGCAAATTGAAGCAGCGCCTTGGTGTGATCTATCGAACTGTGCACTGTGCCACTAGAAAGCAGTCCCATAATATGCAAAGCGGAATTGTTTTTTTTGAGATACTCTGCGGCGTTAAGAAGTTTGGGATTGGAAAAAAATGACATATTACGGATATCGCCATTAATTCGTGTGAGATATTGAAAAAGAGTTTTGCCGGCGCCAAGTGTCAGGTGCCCAACTTCGGAATTTCCCGGCTCATTCCATGGCAAGCCCACTGCAATGCCAGATGCTTGCAAAGAAAACATCGGATATTCTTTTTTTATCAGATCGAAAGTTGGTTTTTTGGCCTTAAATATTGCATCTGCCGCATTTTGCCTGCCGATGCCCCAACCATCTAAAATTATTAGCAAAACAGAATTTTCTATTGGCATAATTGGTTCAACTTATATTATTTTAATATTTTAATTATACTATGAATTTTTGTTTTTATGTAATTTATCCTGCTCGTTGGGCGTGAATCAAAAGAGTGGGGCGAGCATTGAAAAAGGGTTAATTGCTGGTATGATAAAATCTGAAAGGCCCTATCGTCTAGCCCGGTCTAGGACATCACCCTCTCACGGTGGAGACAGGGGTTCAAATCCCCTTAGGGCTACTTTAATAAGGGCTACTTTAATAAAATTAAAACCCCAAATCATGGGGTTTTAATTTTATTAAATCAAACAATAAAAATCCTAAATTAGTATCTGATCAAGGGATTGGTTGCTCCCCGGACTTCAAAATGTAAATGACATCCTGTAGAGCGCCCTGCTCCTACCGTGCCAGGCTGTCCTCCCATTAGAGCTATTAGCTGTCCCTGTTTAACTTCTTCTCCCTCGCTTATCAAACTTTCCTTTAAGTGCGCGTATAAAGTCAGAACGCCATTTGAATGTTGTATGCGGATATTATTTCCATATCCTCCATTGGCATAAACGCTACGAGAATTTGTCAGAGCGACGCTTACGGCTGTACCATCAGCCGCGGCATATATCGGTGTGCCACAGGAGTTGGCTATATCAGACGCATTATTATAATGTTTACGGCCCCAATTTTTTCCAGTAGTGGGATATACGATAAATCCAGCTGGAGTTAAGGCGCTGACATAACCGGGCGCGCTAGGCAGATAGGTTCGGGCGACATAATTATTGCTTGGCGCGTAAGAATCTCCGGCGTTTTGTCCATTGGGAATAATTATTTTTTGTCCAGATTTTAAAATCGAATCATCATCCAAATTATTAAAAGCCAAAATGTCATCAACATTGACCTTGTATTTTTTAGCTATGGATTTAGCGGAATCACCCTTTTTGATTGTATAAAGAATTCCCGACACGGGCAAAACTGTCAACTCTCTTCCAACCTTTAATGTGGAGCTCGAGCTTAAATTATTTGCCCAAAGTAAGGTTTCGGTGCTGATATCAAATTTTTTGGCTATGGAAGAAAGGGTGTCGCCTTTTTCTACATAATAGACGAAGATAGAATCAATGTTATCATCTTGGTATAGGGCTTCCTGATTTGAGGGTATAGACATGGCAAGCAGGCCATGATTTTGTATTAAAATATTAGAAGCGGGTCTTGTCCCTATGTTTCTGGTAGAAACCAAATCGGGCGCGCTCAAGGATGAATATGCGATAGGATTAGAGCTTGGCGAGGCGCCAATGTCTGCCGCTATCGCGCGCCCAGTCAGTGAATTTAAAGGCAGGAAAGAAACGAGTAATAAAATCAATACACACAAAGAAAACCAGCCCTTTTTGGGAGGGAATGTGAAAAATGAGTTTTTGCATTTGGAACTTTCAATCATTTTAATTAAAATTAATGCGCGCTCGTTTTTCGGGGGTCACCTTAGAAGCGGCGAAACAGATTTTAGCGCATAAAAAATCCAGATAAGCAAATATCCTTCAGTTACTTGTTTTTTGGCGCATTTTACATTAACAATGATATAATACTCCCAAAAGCCAAATATGTCAATTAATAAAGACGACCTTGTCAAGCATTTAAATAGCGAACAAAAAGAAGCGGTTGTGGCTCCCATGGGGCCTATTTTGGTTGTGGCTGGCGCCGGATCGGGAAAAACGAAGGTTTTGACACACCGAGCCGTTTTTTTAATGTCCGAGGGAGTGGAGCCTTCAGGTATTTTAGCCGTCACCTTTACGAATAAGGCCGCCGAAGAGATGCGAGAACGAATTGGAAACTTGCTGGGTATGAAAAATTTTTCGCAAAAAATGCGATTTAGTAAATCTTTACCTTGGGTGGGTACGTTCCATTCTTTTTGCGCTAGCGTTTTGAGAGAGGACATAGAAAAATTGGGCTATCCTTCAAATTTTGTAATTTATAACGATCAAGATCAGACGGCCCTTATTAAGGAGGCGATAAACAAGCTTGGCATGAAAGAAGAAAACATCGATGCTTGGCGAGCAAAGGACGCCATCTCCAAAGCCAAGAATGAACTTTTAGATCCGGAAAATTTTGCCGCTTCGGCTCAGGGCTACACACAAATAAAAATAGCCCAAATTTATGATTTTTATCAAAAAAAACTTAAAGAAAACAAATCTTTGGACTTTGACGATCTTTTACTTTTGGGATTAAAAGTATTAAGAGAATATCCAGACATTTTAAAAAAATGGCAGGAGAAATTTCAACACATCTTGGTTGATGAATACCAGGACACCAATGCCGCACAGTACAATATCGTGAAGCTTCTCTCGGGGCGCAAAGGAAATGTTTTTGTGGTGGGCGATATAGACCAATCTATTTATAGTTGGCGTGGTGCGGATTTTAGAAACATACTTCAGTTTGAGCAGGATTTTCCTGAAGCAAAAGTAGTAAAGCTGGAAGAAAATTATCGTTCGACCCAAAACATACTTGAAGCGGCGAATTTTTTGATTGAAAAAAATGTAAATCGCAAAGAAAAAAATTTGTGGACCAAAAATGAGGCTGGTCCGCTGATTAAGCTCGTCCATGTTACAGATGAAAAAATGGAAGCAAGCTTTGTGGTTGATGAAATAATACGCTTAAAAAATGAAGAAAAAATAAAACTGGACGATATCGCTGTTTTATACCGCACGAATGCCCAGTCCAGAGTCTTGGAAGAATACCTTATTGAGGCTGGGATTACTTACCAACTGATCGGCGCGTTTAAATTTTTTGAGAGAAAAGAAATAAAAGACCTTTTGGCATGGGCGAGATTTATTTTTAATACCGAGGACACGATTGGCCTGAAGCGCGTTTTAGAAAGCATGCCTTTGGGATTGGGGAGCGCCAAAGCAGAAGAGGTGGTGGCCTTTTTAAGCAAAGAAAACTTTATTAAAGGAGAAAGTGGTGGATTAAATAAAATTTCCCGACGTGACCAGGCGCTC
Source organism: uncultured Candidatus Saccharibacteria bacterium (assembly GCA_964357175.1). Taxonomy (GTDB): domain Bacteria; phylum Patescibacteriota; class Minisyncoccia; order GWC2-36-17; family CAYHJU01; genus CAYHJU01. Next base: position 16,269 of record CAYHJU010000009.1, on the reverse strand, counting down.
ACAAATTTTAAAAATTTAATTTTGGATTTAAAGAAAAGTTTAGCGCAAGACAAGCCAAGCGTGTTTTTGGAAAAGGTGGCGCAAAAAAGTGGATATCTAAAGCGATTGGAGGGACTAAAAGGTGAAGAGGGACAGTCGCGCCTAGAAAACATCAAAGAGCTTTTTGGTTTGGCAAAATCTTTTGACGATTTTGGCGTGGAGCAGGGTATGTGTATGTTTTTTGAACACGTTTCCTTGATGAGCGCGCAAGATGAAATTCAAAAAGGAGAAAAAGTCAGCCTGATGACGATGCACGCGGCAAAAGGATTGGAATACGAAGTGATTTTTATGGTGGGGATGGAAGAGGGGATGTTTCCGCATGATCGAAGCTCCACGAACCCAGACGCGCTTGAAGAAGAAAGACGACTTTGCTATGTCGGCATTACCAGGGCCAAAAAATTATTATATTTGATTAACGCCAGAAAAAGATTTATTTTTGGATCAACCTATGCGCATTTGCCGTCCAGATTCATTTATGAAATTCCTGAACATCTTCTGGAATTTACTGATCTCACAGACGAGGACCATGTAAAAACTATTTATTTGGATTTTTAACTAATTTTTCATGTGGTGTGTTGACCTTTTATTTCCATATGCTATAACGAAAATGCTCTTTTAAATAAACATCGTTCGTGACTTGTCTGGGGATGGCCTCAAGACAAGAAGAGCGGACAACAACCGGTCTATGCCTCGCAAAAGACGAGGCAAAGGACCAAGGAGGTGGCACCATGGCAAGGGTAGCACTCTGCGACGTAAGCGGACTGCTGAAGGACGTACTCGACAAACTGTCGGGCGAAGACGGCAGTCGATGGGGGCAGGCGTTTAAGCTAACCCTCCGTAAGGAAAATCCATGGCCGACATCTGACTTTCCTATTTTCCGCACTATTCAGATCGGCACCCACTCTTTTATCGGGTCTCTTCGTAGAAGAGTAAAGAAAAGCGGTTATGTAATCAACCGTCTAGGCAACGATCTTCTGAACATAATTACTCTTGCTTCCACTCCTACCACCCTGAATCTGGTCGTCGTCTCCAATGCTGATCTGGGTTTTTCTAAGGGTGTCAATTTTGAAGAAACCTGTGCTAGGGCCAAGGAGCGAGGCCTTGACTATTGTCCTGCCGAAGTCGGTCCTCAATTGTGTTATCAGTATCTAGATCAGCCAATGGGTGAAAGCCTCTTCATTGCTATGAAGCCCATTGCCCTGAATTATCCCAAAGATGAAGAGAATGAGCCTCTTGTGTTTGTCATGGAGCGCGACCATGACGGCGAGTCGAGGCTTGGTGTCTGCTATGGTAGCCCTGACTCCTTCTTGCGCTCTGACACTCGCTTCGTATTTGTTTTTCGCAGGCTGATTTAAAAAACATTGTCCCCCACATCTTGTGGGGGACTTTTCTTTTAAAAAATTAAATTTTCTCGCGACGTCTTGCCAAAACCAAAAACTTTGTTACAATAGTACGCACAGTGCTAAATCTTGGAAATTTTTATTTCCGTGATATAATGCTGATGGAATTAGACCTGCCTGCCGGCAGGCAGGAAGTAGAAAATAGTAAATAGAAAAAATAAATTTCTAGGTCCTATTTTCTAAGTTCTAGCTTCTAAATATAAAGTGTTATGCTTCCAACAAGCAAAAAACAAAAAATAATTCAAAAGGTCAAAACCCACAAGAGCGACACGGGTTCTTCTGAGGTGCAGATTGCTTTGCTTTCCGAGGAAATAACTCGGTTGGTGAGCCATCTGCGCAAGCATCCCAAAGATAATCACTCTCGCCGAGGGTTATTGGGCATGGTTGCCAAAAGAAAAAAACTTTTAACCTTTCTTTCTCGAGAAAGCTCTCGCAGGTATAATGCCATCATGAAAAAAGTCGGGCTGGCTAAATAGCCTTCTTGATTTGGCAAATAAGATTTTCTTTTGTTGCATCCGTGCAAAGCGGAGTGTTTTGTTATAAACAAAACAATTTCCAATTCGCCGGCTGGCGAATCAGTCACCAAAAATTTTCAATGATTCAATTTTCAATAATAACTGTGTTTGGAAATTTTAAAATTTAAAATTGTTTAGAAATTAAAAATTAGAAATTAAAAATTATTAATATATGTCAGTTATAAAACATTCGGATCAAAGAGTAGCTGTTTTGATGGATATTTCGAATTTATACCATTCAGCTAAAAATTTATATGGCGCACGCGTCAATTTTGGTAAAGTTTTGAAAGAAGCAGTAGGGCCGCGCAAATTGATCAGGGCCATTGCTTATGTGATAAGCACGGAAAGCGGAGAAGAAAAGCAATTTTTTGAGGCCTTACAACAGCAAGGCATTGAAATAAAAGCCAAAGATTTGCAGATTTTTCCCGGTGGAATGAAAAAGGGCGACTGGGATGTCGGCATGGCATTGGACGCGATGGGCCTTTCTAAATCGGTAGACGCTATAATTTTGATGACAGGCGATGGCGATTTTGTGCCTTTGATAACTTACATGAAAGCCAATTCCGGGGCGCAGGTGGAGATAGTTACCTTTGGCCAAAGCGCGTCCGCCAAGCTCGTAGAAGCGGCGGATGATTTTATGGACTTGAGCGTTGAGAAAGAAAAGTTTTTAATCGTGCCGCCCAAAAGCAGGGTGACGCCAAGAGTGGGCGTAAGAGTCAAGAAAAGCTGGGTAAGAAAGTTGAGGTAAAATTTTTTATTTTTAATTTATAAATAATTTTCTTAAAGTCAGATTTGAGATTTGATTTTTGAGATCTAAGATTGCAAACATATGGAAAAAAAGAATTTTGATTTTGATTTCGGGGGTAAAAAAATTAATTTGGAAATTTCCAATTTGGCCGAGCAGGCCAATGGTTCAGTGATGGCTCGCATGGGCGATACGGTGGTCATTGCCAACTGCGTGATGTCTCGCAATATGCGCGAAGGAATAGATTTTTTCCCTTTAATGGTTGATTACGAAGAAAAATTTTATGCTGCCGGAAAAATGATGGGTAGCCGTTTTATAAAAAGGGAAAATCGCCCATCGGAAAGCGCCGTTTTGAGCGGGCGTTTGATAGACAGGGCTATTCGTCCGCTTTTCAATCCCTTGATGCGTAATGAAATTCAGGTGATTTCTACTATTTTGTGCATTGACGGAGAAAATGATCCGGATATTTTAGCGCTCATAGCCTCATCCGCGGCTTTGGCGGTATCCGATATACCCTGGAATGGTCCGGTAGGAGCGGTGCGCGTGGGTCAGGTAAATGGAAAATTCTTATTAAACCCTACATTCAAGGAAAGAGAGGATTCTGATTTGGATTTGGTCATTGCGGGAGTAGAAAACAAAATAAATATGATTGAGTCCGGATCAAAAGAGATTCCGGAAGATATTTTGATTGAAGCATTTAAATTCGCGCAAGGATCTATAAACGAAATAATCAGTTTTCAAAAAGAAGTGGTCAAGAAAGTTGGCAAGAAAAAAACTGAAGTGGCGCTGGTGCAAAAAGATCCCGAACTCATTTCTAAAATAAAAGAATTTTTGGGTAAGAAAATTTATGATGCTGTTTTTGAAAAAGATAAATTGAAAAGGCAGGCCAATATAGATGATCTAAAGAAATCTTTAGGCGAATATTTGGCATCACTCAATGCTGAAGAAACTGACAAAATGTTTGCTGAATATGTCTATGAGGAAGAAGTCGACAGAGTGGTGCACGAGGAAATTATAAAAAACAACCATAGGCCGGACGGCAGAAAAGTAGATGAGCTCAGAAATATCGAATCTTATGTAAATATTTTACCCAGAACTCACGGCTCGGGAATATTCATGAGGGGCGAAACACATGTTTTGACTGTTTTAACTTTAGGTTCTCCCGGAGATGAACAAACGATAGATACCATGGAGGCGTTTACCACCAAGAGATTTATGCATCACTATAATTTTCCGCATTATAGCGTGGGCGAGACCGGCCCATCTCGCGGTCCGGGCAGGAGAGAAATAGGGCATGGCGCCTTGGCAGAAAGGGCATTGTCCTATGTTATTCCGTCCAAGGAAGAATTTCCTTACACCATAAGATTGGTCTCAGAGGTGATGTCCTCAAACGGTTCTTCTTCTATGGCTTCAACTTGCGGGTCAACTTTGGCTTTGATGGACGGGGGTGTGCCGATTAAAAGTCCGGTGGCGGGTATCGCGATGGGCCTGATGCTTTTGGGTGAGGATTATAAAATTTTGACTGACATTCAGGGTCCGGAAGATCACTATGGCGATATGGATTTTAAGGTGGCGGGCACCAAGGATGGCGTGACGGCCTTGCAAATGGATGTGAAAGTAGAGGGCGCTACCATCAAGATGCTTGAAGAGGGCCTTGCGCAGGCCAAGAAGGCGCGATTGCAAATTTTGAGCGTAATGGAAAAAGCGATCAATGCCCCGCGTGAAAATTTATCACCTTTTGCTCCGCGTATTTTTGTTTTGAAAATCAATCCTGAAAAAATTGGTGATGTAATAGGTCCGGGAGGCAAGATGATAAATAAAATAATAAAAGAGACGGGCGCTAAAATTGACATTGAGCAAACCGGAGAAGTCTTTATCAGTGCAATAAACGAAGAGTCGGCGCAAAAAGCTATAAAATGGGTCAACGATCTCACCAGAGAGGTGAAACCTGGAGAAAGCTTTCAAGGAAAAGTAATGCGCCTGATGAATTTTGGGGCATTTGTGGAAATTTTACCTGGCCAGGAGGGCATGGTGCATATTTCAGAGATGTCCACGGGGCGTGTCGATAAAGTTGAAGATGTGGTAAAATTAGGCCAGGAAGTAAGTGTCCGTGTGAAAGAGATAGATTCACAGGGACGCATAAATTTAACAATGCTTTCTGAAGAGGAAGAAAAAGAAAAATCTGCCTCTGGACTCGGCGGCGGTTTCCAAAGAAGAGGTCCGGGAGGTCCGCCGAAAAGCTTTGGTGACAGAAGGCCAAGGTATTAAAATCTCAAATATCAAATATTTAATATAAAATTATTTTCTCAAAATCGAACTATAGATTTTATCTGCCTGCCGGCAGACAGGGATTTGATTTTTGAGATTTAACATTGAAACCTATGGACAACGCTAATCCACAAGATGGTTCAAAAATAGTACTTCACACAATGGATGATGACTTAAAAAAGTCTGCTCCTGTGCCATCCGCGCCCGTTTCATCTGGCTTGAGCAATGTTCAAGTTCCGCCCGCGCCTAAGGCGTTGCCAAGTTTTGTCGCGCCAAAGCCTCTTGCAGAAAATAAGCCTGCCACTATGGCCACGCCGCCCATTTCGTCTACTTCTGCCATTCCTCAAATTACGATACCCGAAATAAATCCATTAAAAAGAAGAATAGTGGTCATTTCAACGTTTATTGCTATAGTTTTAGTTGTTTTTGGCTTAGGTGTAGGATTGTTTTTTTGGATAAGAAGCCAATCTTCGCCAGCACCCGTTGCAACGCCCACCCCATCTATTGAGGGATCGTTGTCTCCATCTTTATCAACCCCACCAGAAATTTCCTTGGTGTATCCGCCATCAGTAACGACTTTTGATGGGGCAGGGGCTGTCATTGAATACAAGGCAAGCGATGACCTAAGCAATGTTTTGGCATCAAAATTACCTTTAATTGCTCAGGAGGGAAAAGCGATCAGAATTTTATTAAGACAGACAGACAGTCCAGAGGGTCCTAGATTTACATACTTAAGTAATGTTTTAAAAACGATGGGTGTTTTGGTAAATTCAGAACTCTCAAAAATAATGGCAAATCCCGGAGACCTTTTTGTGTATGAGGATGGTGGAAACTATCGTTTAGGTTTTGTTTCTAGTTTATCGGGGCCAGAGAGCTACGCTTCATTGAGCGAGGGGCTAAAGACAATAGAGGGGGGATTTTTGTCAGATTTTGCGCCAATGTTTTTGAGCGCAAACTTCCAAACGCCAGCTTTGAAAAAATTTGAGACCAATGTCACTCTGTCGCCGAATTTTGTTAACAGGTATATCAATTTGGTAAACTTACCACAAAACAATCTTTCTCTAGACTACGCTATCAATAAATCCGCTACACTTTTTGTACTAGCGACTTCCAAAAACAGCATGTCTCATGTAATAAATTTAATAGAAGGTAAAAAATAAATATGGCAAACCTTGTTTCCGAACAAATACAAAATCTAAAGGAAAAACTTCTTGTGGAAAAAAGTAGGTTGGAAGGAGATTTAAAATCCTTTGCCAAAAAAGATCCAAAAATGAAAGGTGATTGGGATTCAAAATTTCCACAAATGGACGAGGGTTTGCAGACAGAAGACGAAATGTCGGATGAGGTGGAAGAGTATGGAAATGAACTTGCCGCCGAATACCCGCTAGAAGAACAGCTGAGCGATGTAAATTTAGCCTTAGAGAAAATTGAAAAAGGCAAATATGGAATTTGTGAAAATTGCGGAGAAGAAATACCCCTTGAACGGCTTCAGGCCAATCCTGCCGCTAAGCTCTGTATGAGTTGTGCGAAATCGGAATAAATTTACTGGGGTATTGACAAGGACTTATTTAGGGAGTATAATGGGGATACCTAATAAAGTAGTGTAGGGGGCGACCTCAAAAGGTTGTCCGGGGGGCCTGAAAAGGCCCCTTATTCTTTTTTATTTAAATTCAGATGGAATCTTTCTGGCAAAAATTAAAAAAACCGATAATCGGCCTTTCGCCTATGGATGGCGTGACCGACGCGCCTTTTCGTTACATGGTGGCAAAAACAGGCAAGCCTGATGTGATGTTTACAGAATTTGTGAATGTGGAAGGCTTGAGCCGTGGCGCGACAAAACTTTTAAATATATTGCTGTATTCTGAAACTGAGCGCCCGATTGTAGCGCAACTTTTTGGGGCGACACCTGAAGATTTTTATAAAGCATCTTTGATGGTTTGCGCGCTTGGATTTGATGGTGTAGATATAAATATGGGATGTCCGGCAAATAATGTTACCAAGGGCGGGGGAGGTGCGGCATTGATTAAAAATCCCGATTTGGCTAAAAAAATAATTCAAGCAGTAAAATGCGGAGTTGACGATTGGGCTGGTGGGAAAAATTTAAAAAATGCTGGCATAGATTCTGAAATTTTAAAATGGATAAATACTTTTTTAGAAAAGGAAAAAATAAAAATAGCGCCAAAAGTTTTACCTGTTTCTGTGAAAACGCGTCTTGGATATGATAGCGATATTTCAGAAAAATGGGTATCTTTTTTAAGCGAACAAAATATAGATGTTATATCTTTACACGGCCGCACGCTCAAGCAGTTGTATCAGGGACAGGCAGATTGGGATGCTATTTCTAAATCTGCCAGGATAGCGCACGATGCTGGAAAAATCATATTAGGAAATGGCGATGTAAAAAGCATCGGTGAAGCAAGGGAAAAGTGTAAAATTTATGGCGTTGACGGGGTTTTAATTGGCAGGGCGACATGGGGCAATCCTTGGTTTTTTGACGAAAAAAAAACATCTGTTTCCAAAAAGGAAAAACTGGAGCCCCTTCTTCAACACGTCTTGTATTTTAAAAAAATATTTGGAGAAAAGCATTTTTCTCCTTTGAAAAAACATATAGCGCATTATGTAAAAAATTTTGAAGGAGCCACTGAGGTGCGCCAAAATCTTTTGTCCGCAAAAAGCTTTGATGAATTTGATAGCGTCCTTAAAAATATTATTTAAAAATAGAAAACAAAAATATCTTATTTCAGAATTCCTTTTATTTAGATATAATAGAAATGTGCTGTCTATTTAGCAATAATCAAAAATCAAACAATCAATGCAACTGTTCAACACTCTTTCACGAGAAAAAGAAGAATTTGTCCCTTTAAAAAATGGCGAGGTGGGCATGTATACTTGCGGACCAACGGTTTATAACTTTCCGCATTTGGGCAATTTACGCACGTATATTTTTGAAGATATTTTAAAAAGGACACTAATTTATAACGGCCTCAAAGTGAATCATGTGATGAATATTACAGATGTGGGACATCTGACCTCTGATGCGGACGAGGGGGAAGACAAGCTGGAAAAAGAAGCAAAGATTGAAGGCAAAGGACCGCTGGAAATAGCTGATTTTTATACCAAAGCCTTTAAACAAGACTTGTCGCATTTAAATATCTTGCCGCCAAATATTTATTGCGCCGCATCCGATCACATTAAAGAACAGATTGAATTAATAAAAAAATTAATTGAAAAAGGTTTTGCCTACGATACCCCCGAGGCAGTTTATTTTGAAGTGCCGAAGTTTAAAGACTATACAAAACTTTCCGGGCAAGAAATTGCAGAAAAAATAGTGGGCGCCAGAGAAGAAGTGGAAATCGGAGCGCACAAAAAAAATCCAGAAGATTTCGTTTTATGGTTTAAACTTGTGGGTAAATACAAAAATCACATCCTGCGCTGGGCGTCTCCCTGGGGCGAGGGCTTTCCCGGTTGGCATATTGAATGCTCCGCGATGAGTATGAAATATCTAGGTGAGCAATTTGATGTCCATTGCGGGGGGGTGGACCACATAAACGTCCATCACACCAATGAAATCGCGCAATCGGAGGCGGCAACCGGCAAAAGTCCGTGGGTGAAATATTGGCTACACGGAGAGTTTTTGGTAATCAAAGGTGGGGAAAAGATGGCTAAAAGTGCGGGTAATTTTCTGACGTTAAAAAATTCTTTTATTGAAAAAAATCTCAATCCTCTGGCATATCGCTACGCCACACTACAGACGCACTACCGCAAACAGATGGAATATACAGATGAAGTTGCGCAAGGGGCGCAAAACGGCCTAAATAATTTATACAAAGAGATAGAAAAAATATCATCTTTGGCCGGCGCGAGTAAATTCTTTAGTCGCATAAAAATAAAAATGACCAAACCCGATAAAATTTTCCTGGAAAAATTTTTATCAAAAATTAATAATGACTTGAATATGCCCGAAGCCGTAGCTTTAGTGCATGAACTTTTAAAATCCAATTTACTAGCTCAAGAAAAATCGGCTACACTTTTGGATTTCGATAAAGTTTTGGGCCTGGATTTTACAAAACATATTTTTTCTTCACAAGCCGAGCAAGTTTTGACCCCAGAACACAAAAGCTTGATCGAACAAAGAGAAAGAGCGAGGGCGGAGAAAAATTGGCAGAAATCAGATGAGATTAGAAAACAGCTTGAAAAAGAAGGGGTGATTTTGGAAGACACGCAAGAGGGTACAAAGTGGCACGTTGATAAAAAATAATCTATGCCAACAATAAAAGAAAAAGATCGTAAAAAAAGAAAAGAGCTTCTAAAAAAAATTAAAGATGGTGTGGTGGCTCTTAAAAATTCTCCTTTGTATAAATACCGAGTGAAGCCAGTAATTGGAGAGGGGGATCACTTTGCTAAAATAATGTTTATTGGAGAAGCTCCAGGCAAAAACGAATCAGAAACTGGCAGGCCATTTTGCGGAGCATCAGGAAGGGTGTTGGATGAGCTTTTGAGCTCTGTGGGGCTCAAGCGCGAAGAGGTTTATATCACCAATATTGTAAAAGATAGGCCCCCTGAAAATAGGGATCCTTTGCCGGAAGAGATAGATTTATACGCCCCTTTTTTGGATAAACAAATAGACATCATTCAGCCCAAAATAATAGCGACACTTGGTAGATTTTCTATGGTATATATCATGAATAGATTTGGCCTTCAAGATCAGCTCAAAAATATAAGCCAAATGCATGGAAAAGTTTTTGAAACGAGCACAAATTATGGCAAAATAAATATAGTGCCTCTTTTTCATCCGGCGGTAGCGCTTTACAACGGCAGCACAAAAGAAACCTTAAAAGAAGATTTTAAAATTTTAAAAAATTTAATTTAAAAAACAAAATGAATCCAATATCATTCCTGATAAATAATTTTAACAGTTTTATTAAAAATTTCAGTTTTGGCTGGAATAATCTTTTTGATATTTTAATCCTAGCACTTTTGATTTATATAGTTATTGCCTTGATAAGAAAAACAAGGTCTATGCCGATACTTTTGGGCATTTTGGCCATGGCGATAGTTTATGGATTTTCTACATGGTTTGACCTTCCTTTAACACGCCGATTTTTTGGAGCATTTTTTGGAACATTCGTTTTGATTTTGGTTATAATTTTTCAAAAAGAAATTAGGCGGCTTTTGGAAATAATAGGCGTTTGGGGCATACAAAGAAAAATGACAGTTCCTGCAGATTTGACGCTGTTGTCGGTTTCGGAGGCGGCAAGGTATTTTGTTTCTCATAAAATAGGAAGTTTAATCGTTTTTCCCGGACAAGAGCCGCTCGAAAGATTTTTAGAGGGAGGAACAGATTTAAACGGAGAAGTTTCCACGGCCCTTTTAACGAGCATTTTTGACGATTCTTCGCCAGGACACGATGGCGCCGTAATAATAAAAGGTAATAAATTGAAAAAATTCGCTGTTCACTTGCCCTTGGGAGAAAATATTGAGGCGGTGAAAAATTTTGGTACGCGCCATAGAGCGGCATTGGGATTAGCGGAAAAAACCGACGCTTTATGTGTCGTGACATCCGAAGAAAAGGGCACCATATCTGTTGCTCGTGACGGATTGATTTTTCAGATTAAAGATGCTGACGCACTGAAAGAAGAGATGAGGAATTTCTTGAAAAATAAATTTCCTGAAAGAGTGTTGGTAAATTATAAAAAATGGATTTTGCAAAATTCAATCAACTTTTTACTTTCACTGATTGTTGCGCTGGCGATATGGCTCGGTTTTGCTTATAGTAGTGTGAATGTGCAGAGAAATTTTGTAGCACCGCTTGAATTTAAAAATTTAATGGAGAATTATTAGATAAAAAAATAGACCCCGAGGGGTCTATTATCTAAGCAATAATTTTAGTTCGTGGTAAAACTAGCTCATAGGGAGCGCCTACGCCCGGCTTGTGGACGCGGCCATAAACAGAAATAAAGTACTGGTCACCTGTTTTTTCCACAACTACACATGTGTTCCACCCGGTTAGCAAAGAAATATCGATCTGTATTTTGTCCGCCCACATTTTAATCGGAGCTAAATTTTCTCCATTTTCCCCGATGGCCTGCAGAGTTGTGTCGGCGATAACCATAACGCCATTGGCTGTCAAAATCGATTTTTTGAGATCAATTTCGTATGACTTACATGTGATAATGTAAGTGGATGTTTCCTCGTCCATTGTAATAATATTAGCTAGATCAATCTGATCAAAGGCCTTCCTTGAAAGATAGATGTCGTAGTATTCGGCCGCAGATTTGTCTGGCTCGGCGCCGGAAATGCTGGGCGATTGGTCCGGGCTCGGAAGGGATTTGGGCACTAAAGTCAGACGGGTGCATGCGCCCAGCATAGACAGAAAGAAAATCCCCAAAAGCGTAGTAAAGAGCTTTTTGTGGAAGTTTTTCACGACCGCCTCCTTTGCGTTTTAAATGTGCTGAGCTTGGAGCGTCACCAACCCCGATGGCTGGAGCATTCCGCGCTTATTTTTAATACTATCATTGATTATTAATTTTGTCAAGTAAAGATTTTTATTAAAAATAAAACACTAATTTAATCTTGATTAAATATTTTTAGCTTAACGGTACCGCTATCTTTATTTATATCCATTAGCTGAATTTGCAAATCAAAAAGAGATGTTTGGGGCGTCATCGTTTGGCTTAAATAAAATTTGCCCGAGTTATTGTTTTTGTAATTAGTGGCGGAAAATTGTGCTCCTAAATCTCCAGCCCAAACACATATCTTGTCTGGCTGGCAACGAGAATCAGTAATTTCTACAAATTGGATTTGTACTTGTTCCTTTTTGTAATAGGCTCGCTCATCCAGCTTTAGGGTAAAAGCGCTATCAAGTGATACATTTTTACCCCACTTAATAGTCTGCATGATGCCATACCAATACCACGCAAAATAAATTAGGGCTATCAAAAATAATATTAACAACACAACAAAAACAGTTTTTTTATTTGCCCTTTTAAATATATTTGATATATTCGTCATATTTTTTATGGTCTTTAATAATCCTCAATCTTTTTTATCTGATGATGTTTGCGGATTTTTTCTAGAGCCTTAGCCTCGATCTGTCTGATGCGCTCTCTGGTCACGCCAAATTCTTTGCCCACTTCCTCAAGCGTGCGCGGAATCTCTTTGTTGAGTCCAAATCTCATCTGTAGAATTTTTTGTTCTCGCGGCTGAAGATCCATTAAAATCTGTTTCAATTGATCGCGCAAAAGTCTTCGGGCCGTTGATTGATCGGGTAGTATTTCTTTTTCATCTTCCAAAAATTCTCCCAAAATTGAATCCTCTTCGTCATCTCCCACTGGCGCTTCCAATGAAACAGTCTCCTGTGATATTTTCATAATATGATGAATCTTTTCAACGTCCAGTCCCATTTCCGAGGCTATTTCTTCAGGCAACGGCTCTCTGCCCAAGCTTTGCAATAGTCGGCGTTTGGTTTGGACAAATTTGCTTATTGTTTCCACCATATGTACGGGTATGCGTATGGTGCGCGCCTGATCCGCAAGCGCCCTGGTGATTGCCTGTCTGATCCACCATGTGGCGTAGGTAGAAAATTTAAAACCTTTTGTATAGTCAAATTTTTCCACCGCGCGAAAAAGCCCCAGATTACCTTCCTGTATTAAATCCAAAAGTGAAAGATGCGAGCTTCGGCCAATGTATCTTTTGGCGATAGAAACAACTAATCTCAAATTGGCGCGCGTTAATCTTTGTCTGGCGTCCTCACTGCCTTGTTGTATTTTTTTAGCTAAATCTTTTTCTTCGGCGCCAGTTAAAAGAGCCACCTTGCCTATTTCAGAAAGATACATCTGCACCGAATCCTGCTCGTTGGAGTTTAGGTCCATCGCTTCCACGCGCTTTCTTTCCCTTTCCAGCTTTTCGTTTTCAGATCCGTCGCTCCCCAACATTTCTTCCAGAAGATCTTTGGACTCCCGCACTTCAATGTTCATTTCTTCAAGTTGATGATAAAGCTCTTCCAGCGCGCCCAAATCATTCTCTATTTTTGGAAAATGGTGCAATATTTCTGAATAAGTGATAAATCCGCGTTCCTTGCTTTTTGCAACTATCGCCTCTACCAGGGCCGCATTTTTTTTGTTTTTTAGTTTAGCCCTTTTGACGGTTCGGACTTTAACATTCGGGCGCGCCTCTTTTTTAAAAGATTTTTTAGAGGGCGCCCCTTTTTTATTTTCAACCTTTTGTTTTTTAGGTAAAGCAGATCGCTTTAATTTTTTGGTTAGCGGGTGTTTTTTGGTTTTATTTTTCACCATCCGTACAGATTTTTTAAAAGCTTTTTTGTTTTTCTTATTATTTTTTTTCATGCATTATTTTATTTAGTTTATTTTCCCTGTAATTTTTGAACATGCTTTTTTATCTCAATGCTTCTAATCTTGTTTCCGACCTCTTTTTCCAGCGCCGTCTTCAATTCATCGGCAAAAAAGACTAAATCCTCTTCGGTTAGGTGACCATGTCCAGATTTTTCCTCTTTTGCCTCTTGTTCAAAAAGTACATCAGAAATGAACTTTTGTAAATCTGCTGGCAATTTTTTTATAAAATTTTCGCCGTTTGTCCAAGCGCCTTCTTTTTGTATGAGTTTTATTATTTTAAAAACCGGCATGTCGACATCTTTGATTTTTTCCAAAGATAGGCCGCGGGACAATTCGTGAATCGAAGGAAATTTTACGCAGCTCAAAAATTTTTCAGCCAAATCTTCTACTCGTGATTTTACTTTTGGAGTTGGTGTATTTTTAGTGGCTGTGGCGCTTGGAGCTGAGGCGTCTTTAGCCTTTCTCATCTCTTCATTTAAAATATCCTCTTTGACGTGAATTAACTCGGAGAGTTTTTTCAGCCAGTGCGCTCGTTCTATGGCGTTAGGGACAATTCTAATCTTAGAAAGCAAAAAGGCGGCAATTTTTTTCTGTCCATCCAAATTGTCCGGACTATATTTTTGCATTATTTCATCAAAATAAAAATCCATCACTATTTGAGCTTTTTCTGTCTCCGGGGGCCACAAGTCAGCGTGAAGTTTTATAAAATCTGCCGGATCTTTTCCTTCTTTGGTGATCATTATTTTAACATTGAATTCTTGTAAGATTGCCATTTCAATCGCTTTTTCTGTGGCTTTGATTCCTGCGCTGTCTGAATCAAAAGAAAAAACAATATTTTCCGTGTAGCGTTTTATTATTTTTAATTGGTCCTGAGTGAGCGCTGTGCCGGATGTCGCTATGGTGTTTATTACCCCTGCTTGCTGGGACATTATGCAGTCCATATTTCCTTCTACCGCCAGCGCAAAATTTTTCTGGCGCATTTCTTGGCGAGCTTGATAAAGCCCATATAAAAGATGGCCCTTGTTGTATATTAGAGTTTCGGGAGTATTGATATATTTGGCGGTTTTTTCATCTGCTCCAGGTAAAACTCGAGCAGAAAAACCGACCACCTGTCCTGAAAAATCCATGACGGGAAAGGTGATGCGCGCGCGAAAGCGATCATAAAATCTTGATGTTTTTGAATAGCTTCCTGCGCCGCTATCTGTTTGCGTGCTGATTATAAGTCCGGCCTTTTCTATTTCCTCATCTTTATATCCGGAGGCGCGTAATTTTTTAAGTAGCGCATCCCAAGAATCCAGAGCAAATCCGACGCGAAATTTTTTAATTGTTTCTTTTTTCAGGGCGCGATCGGTCAGATATTTAAGTGCCGTTTCTCCCGAGGGCGTTTTTAGATTTTCTTCAAAGCTTTGCGTGGCGATTTCCATCATTTCATAAAGCCGTTGGCGGGCGGTTTTGATTTGTGGGTCTTCTCTTTTTAAAACCACCCCGGCTTGACGCGCGAGTTCCCTGAGCGCGTCTCCAAATTCTACATTTTCAATATCTTGGATGAATTGAAAAACATCTCCGCCTTTTCCGCATCCGAAACATTTGTATGTTTGCCTGGTGGGGCTTACAAAAAATGATGGGGTTTTTTCATTATGAAAAGGGCAATTGGCTTTATAGTTAATGCCGGCTTTTTGAAGCCGCACAAATCTATTTACCAAATCAATGATATTTATTTTTTCTTTTATTTCTTCAATGGGGGACAACATAGAATCTCAAAATTAAAATCTCAAATCCCTGCCTGCTGGCAGGCAGGTCAAAAATTAAGTAAATAGAAGCTAATTAAAAACAAAAACCCAAGGAAATCCCGAGCTTTTAAATATGAAAATGTTTAGCGCTTCATACGGCTAATTATAGCAAATTTTTTTGAGGTATGTAAATTGGCCATGATTTTGAAATGTGTGGACCTAAGATAAAATTAGCTTGACCTTGAAATCTGCTTCGTTCATGGTAAGCTTGTTCTAAGAACTTTAAAAATTCTTCACAGGGAGGTTGTCGCGTGGAAAAAATAGTTGAACGAAAAGTTTTTTATCGTTGTTCGCGATGCAGGACTAAATATGCTGATAAGGCAAAAGCTCTTCAATGCGAACAAAGGGTTCTTGAGGCAAAAGTTTTTACTGTTGGAAGCCGAGTCAAAAATATCGAGCCACGATTTTGTATAACCGGACAAAAACAATACTTCTTTTCTGGCAGGGTGACAAAAATAGTTGGTCCGGAATTACCAGATTATGAATATGAAGTAAAATGGCTCGAAGGCAAGAAGGAAAGATTGGGCGCCCATGTTTTTATGTATGAGGTAAAGTTTCGTTGTCCTTGTTGCAAAGAAATAAAAGAGGTGCGTTATTATGCTCCAGAGTTAAAGTCTGTTTGCCGACGATAATCGTCGGCTTTTTTATTTTTTTGATGCGATCCAAGTTAAAAGTTTCTCGTGTGCAGAATTTAGTTCATTCCAGCTAAATCCATTTTCTTTCATATAGGCATCAACCTCTTCTTCGGGGCCGCGATATTTTCTATCGTAATCCAACTTTGTAAGCATGTGTTTTGCCAGATCGCTCAAAGAAACAACGTCTTCCTCTTGTATGGCTTTGATATGTTCGTCTCGTAGAAATGGAGCCTTGCCGTAAATTTTTCCAATGAGGTCAATTAATTCTGCCCTTGGCAGTTTGGGCTGTTCATTCCCTTCAATTTTTTCGATATGTTTTTGACCCATTTTATATAACTTAAACTATATTTTAGTGGATATTCGCTTTCTCCCGAAAATTATTTTATTGCCAGAGCGGAGAGGGCGATCCGCCAACTGGCGGAGAACTCGCGATCTGCCCTGGGCGGATACTCGCCTTCTCCCGCGCAAAGCGGTGTCATTATATCATTCGCACGAACTTTTTTCCAAAAGAAGCTAGGCGAAGAAT
>CAYHJU010000008.1:0-29534 GCA_964357175.1 uncultured Candidatus Saccharibacteria bacterium | reverse complement strand
GCCTTGATGGAGGGGTGGGTGCCCAGTTGGATGGGGAGAAAGATGGGGAAGTTGTGAGGCTTCTTGGCGGTCTTGACGATGAGAGCGGCGAACTCGTCCACGAGAGGCGAGCCGTCCTTGAGCGCCGCGTAGATGTCTTCGAGGCTTCCACCGAGCTTCTCGACCGCCCTAAAAAGCGCGGTGATGAAGCTGGCGACAAATCCCGCTCCGCTGATGATGCTTGGCACGTCCTTCTTGAACATCCGACACCTCCTTTGGCCCCTCTCCCTATCCGCCCAAGGCGGACTAGGACCCAGACCATGAAAGTTTCTGCGCTTTTTCTTTTGATGTTTTCGGACCGTTCCGAAAGCAAGCCTGCCTACCGCAGGCAGGTTGTCGCGCGCAGATTTGAGCTCGCAACTTTATCACGGACTCAAATCTGCGCGCGAATTTATTTTCAATGGACTATCTTAATTTGTATCCCCATTGTAGCATAGAAATTGATAGGTGTCAATAGCGACGCTGTCCATTCCCTTAAAATTCCAAGCATTCCAAAATTTCAGAATTTCTTATAAGAATTGTTCTGTTGGTGGTATAGGATAAGCCTTTGTTAGGTTGCGATTCAAATCCTAAGTAAATTCTCTCAATGTTTTGATTTTTTAATTCCTTAATGACTGGCTGTAGGTCGGAATCGGAGCTACCAATTATTGCCAATTTTAATTTATTATCTCGAGCCATCGTTATCATATCAACCGCAATCTTTACATCAACTCCTTTTTCTTTAAATGTTAAGGTTTCGTGACCCTTGGGACATTTTTCTATATGACCCCTAACTCTGCCTGTTATAATGACCTCGAAACCTTGATTTTCTAAATGTGTTTTTAAAACTCTTTGCCTTTCTATTAAAACTTTAGATTGTTTAGTGGTTTCCTGATGCACGATTAGCTTGCCCATATAAAATATTTTTCTGTCTATGGCGATTCCCGCCAATACTTTGTTAATGAGCTTGGAAAAATTAAATTTTTTGAAATTAATTTTAGCATGATCAATTTCAAAATCGCCTTCTGGATTGTTGCTTTTAGAGCTATTTAAGGAGTTACCGATTTTTCTAAGAAAATTCCTACCATCTATAAATAATATCCTTTGCATATTTATATACAAAAATCAATCAATAAACCCCAGTGGACCTTTCGGCTGACTGGGGCGTTTATACTTTATATGATACGTGACAGAAAATTAAAAGTCAAGAATTAAAATCGATAAGCTGGCGCGACTGTTGTTTTGAAAAACCATCCGCAGGCGGCATAGCTTGGTTTTGTCGAAGACAAATATGCCGCCGAGGAGCTGAGCGAAATTTTTCGCCCCGAAGGGGTCCCTTTGGGACTGGAGAAAATTTTGCGTGTTTAGAAAAACAATAGTCGCGCTCTTATCACCAATCTCTATCTAACCAAACAAAACAGGACGGCAGTTTGCCGCCCTGTTTTGTTTTTGCTAAAATCTATTTCTTTTTCTTTGCTTCCGGCTTAACCTCCCTAATCTCGTCTTCCAGTTCAAAATCGGTCAGGGCATCGTTTTGAGAACTGTATCCACGGCCAGCAGGAATTAATCTTCCCACAATAACATTTTCTTTCAGACCCTTCAGGTAATCCACCTTGCCGCGCAACGACGCGGAAATAAGAACACGGGATGTTTCCTGGAATGATGCCGCCGACAAAAAGCTGTTGGTGGTCAACGAAACTTTGGTTATTCCTAAAAGAAGCTGTTGGGCGATAGCCGGTTTTTTGCCTGCGTTTTTGGCAAGCAAATTTTCTCTCAAGAGTATCGGCTTTTCTTCAATTTCTCCTACGCTAAAGGATGTGTCGCCAGGGTCTTTTATTCTAACCCTGGAGAACATTTGGCGAACAATGACTTCTATGTGCTTGTCGCTGATGTGCGCCCCCTGGAAAGTGTAAATTTTCTGCACTTCTTTCAAGATATAATTGTAGATCGCGCCTTCACCGGCAACCTTGAAAAGAGTTTTCATATCCACATGTCCCTCACAAAGCTGTTGCCCCAAAGCAACTTCACTTCCTTCTTCTACAAAAAGACCGAAGCCCTTGGGTACTGTGTATTCCTGCAATTGATTTTTTACCTTTTTGCTTTCCTTGGATTTAGGAGCTATGTAGATGACGTTGTTTTTGCCCTCATCTTTAATTTCGACTACCACGCCATCAACTTCAGAAATCGGAGCGGGATTACTAGGTATGCGTGCCTCAAAAACTTCCTCCACACGAGGCAAACCTTGCGTGATGTCGCCACCCGATGCCACACCTCCAGTATGGAAAGTGCGCATAGTCAGCTGAGTGCCCGGCTCACCAATCGCTTGCGCCGCCACAATACCAACCGCCTCGCCCATCTCTACTAATTTATTATTTCCCAAATCGTACCCGTAGCATTTTCGGCAAACACCCACCATGCTCTTGCATGTTATAACTGATCTCACATTGACCTCCTCTGGATGCAGACCTTCGATGATCTGGGCCTTGTCTTTATCAACGATTTCTCCGGCTCTGATTAAAATTTTACCGTTTTTATCTTTGATGTCCTGAGTTAGCGTACGACTAAAAAGTCGCGAGGCAAAAGATTTGCCCATCTCTTCGGTGTCTTTTTGGTTAATCATGATGCCCACGCCATCTCCGCAGTCCTCTTCTCTAATAACCACATCTTGCGAAACATCCACCAAACGGCGAGTCAAATAACCCGCGGTAGAAGTACGCAAAGCGGTATCAGCCGTTCCCTTTCTTGCTCCGTGCGTGGAAATAAAATATTCCAATACATCAAAACCCTCTTTAAAGGAGGCTTTGACTGGCAAACGAATAATATCGCCCGCCGGATTTTGCACGAGCCCTTTCATGCCTGCCATCTGAGTTATCTGTGTCCAGGAACCCCTGGCGCCAGAATCTACCATGGTAAAGGCTGAACCCAAAGGATCCATCGATTTTTTAACTTCAACGGCAACTTTATTTTTTGCTTCCGTCCAAACTTCAATAACTTTCTTATAGCTCTCTTCGTTAGTCAAAAGTCCCGACTGGTATTGGTCATCTATTTTTTCGATTTCCTTCTCTGCCGCTTGCATAATCTTGCCCTTGGCTTCCGGAGTGGAGAGATCGTCCATGCCCCAGCTGATACCTGAAACAGTAGCGTAAGAAAAACCGATTAATTTTATTTTGTCCAAAATTCTTGCGGACTCTTCCATGCCATAGCGCTCAATAACTTCACCGATCATTTCTTCTAAATTTTTGGATTTCATTTCCTTGTTGATAAAATCCATGTCATTAGGAAAAGCGGTATTGAAGAAAATCCTTCCGACGCTCGTCTCAAGGAATTTTTCATTTCCTTTGCGTTTTTCGGGTTTAATCATTATTTTCACAAGAGAATTGATGTCTATTTTTTCAAAATTGTAAGCCAAAACCGCTTCGTTCTTTGAGCTAAAAAGTTTTCCGGTGCCTTTGCCATTTGGATTTATTTTGGTAATCCAATAAATTCCCAAAACCATATCCTTGGTAGGATTGACTACCGGCTCACCCGTAGCTGGCTTTAATAAATTGTGGCTGGAAAGCATTTTGGTTTCTGCTTCGTCTTGGGCTTCTTGAGATAAAGGCAAATGGACAGCCATCTGGTCTCCGTCAAAGTCAGCGTTAAAGGCGCGGCAAACCAAAGGATGCAACTCTATTGCCATGCCTTCAATCAAGCGCGGATAAAACGCCTGCACGCCCAAACGATGCAAAGTTGGAGCTCTGTTTAAAAGCACTTTTCTATCTTTAATAACGTCTTCAAGCGCCGCCCATACTTCCGGCGGACCATCTTCAATCAAGCGTCCCGCGCCACGAACATTGTGCGCCAATCCCTGCTCTAAAAGATTGTGGATAACAAACGGCTTAAAAAGTTCAAGCGCCATACGTTTTGGCAGACCACATTCATCCAATCTCAAATTTGGTCCGACCACAATTACGGAACGGCCTGAATAATCTACCCTTTTGCCCAGTAAATTTTGGCGGAATCTTCCCTGCTTGCCCCTAAGCATGTCCGACAAAGAACGCAACGGCCTTTTCTTGCTTGAAATCATCGGGGACGATCTTTGGCCATGGTATGACGCATTATCAATCAAAGCGTCCACGGCTTCCTGGAGCATTCTCTTTTCATTTCTTTGAATTACGTCCGGCGCTTTTAATTCTTGTAGCTTTTTCAAACGATTGTTGCGATTGATTACTCTACGATAAAGATCGTTTAAGTCAGAAGAAGCGTACCTACCGCCATCCAATTGAACCATTGGTCGCAGATCGGGGGGCAGTACCGGCAAAACAGTCAAAAACATATTTTCCGGCTGAACTTTTGAACGGATAAGACCCTGTATCAAATTTATCCTTTTGGTTATTTTTTTGTGTTGTATGGCCGGAGCATCCACCAGTTCTTTGACTAATTCTTTGTTTAATTTATTCAAGTCTAAAGACCCAAATGCCCTGCGCACAGCTTCAGCTCCCATTGACGCCTCAAACAATTCTCCAAATCTGGTGCTCAATCTCTGATATTCGCTCTCACTCAGCACGTGAAACATTTTTATGGAGCTCACTTCACCGACCGCCCTGTCTTTCATTTCTTTCAAACTCTTTAAATAATCTTTAGTTTTTTTATTTTTGCTTTTGGCCTTTGATTTATATTCTTTGTCTATTTGCTCCAAAATATTATCTCTAGCGCCATCATTTACCTTGGTGATCATATAGCCGGCAAAATATATGACCCTGTTGAGATCGGAAGAGGAAATATCAAGCAACATTCCTATGCGTGACGGAACGCTCGACAAAAACCAAATATGCGCGACTGGTACCGCCAGATCAATGTGTCCCATACGGTCACGGCGCACGCTCGCCTTGGTAACCTCCACCCCGCACTTATCACAAACTATTCCTTTAAAACGAATTCTTTTGTATTTTCCACAATAGCACTCATAATCTTTAGTCGGACCAAAAATGCTTTCGGAAAAAAGGCCTTCTTTTTCCGGTCTTTGGGTGCGGTAATTTATAGTTTCAGGCTTGGTAACTTCTCCGTGGGACCAGCGCTTGATGTCCTCGGATGAAGCAAGTTTTATTCTGAGGGCTTTAAAATTATATTCTTCTGGCATAGGTTTCAAAATTAAATCTCAAAAGTCAATTCGCCAGCTGGCGAATCAAATCTGATTTTAAAAAATTAATTAAAAAATATTCTTCTATTTTATATTTATTGAATTTCGTTCAAATCTTTTTCCTGGTCGCTGGAAATTTGCGGCTTCTTCTCGCCCAGAAGATCAACTGACATTCCCAAGGCTTTTAATTCATTTACCAGAACGTTAAACGATGCCGGAGCATTAATATTTGTGATCGGTTCTCCGCGAATAATAGCATCGTAAGCCGAAGTTCTGCCCAAGACATCATCAGATTTTATGGTCAACATTTCTTGCAAAACATGCGCGGCGCCATATCCTTCCAAAGCCCACACCTCCATCTCTCCAAATCTCTGCCCTCCGAATTGCGCCTTACCGCTCAAAGGTTGTTGGGTTATCAAAGAATATCCTCCAATGGAGCGCATATGGATTTTATCTTCCACCAAATGATTAAGTTTCATGAAATATATGACGCCGACTGTAACTTTTTGCATAAATTTCTCTCCTGTGCGGCCATCATACAAATCTACTTTTCCATTTTCTGGAAAATCCGCCAGCCTAAGCTCGGTCTTTATATCTTTTTCGCTCGCTCCATCCAAAGACGGAGTGATTGCTTGATATCCTAAAATTTTAGCCGCCTGACCCAAGTGGGTTTCCAAGACCTGTCCTATATTCATACGTGAAATAATACCCAAAGGATTGAGCACCATATCTACCGGCGTACCGTCGGCAAGATAAGGCATATCCTCTTCGGGTAATATTTTGGATATAACCCCCTTGTTGCCGTGGCGACCCGCCAATTTGTCACCCACCATCACATTGCGAAATTGCGCGACTTCTATCTGAATAGAATTAATAACTCCCGGAGACAAGGCGTCGCCCTGATCTCTAGAAAATATTTTAATGCCTATGATTCTGCCACGCTTGCCGTGAGGCAGTCTTAAAGATGTGTCTTTTACATCGCGGGATTTTTCGCCGAAAATTGATCTCAGAAGTCGTTCTTCGGGGGTCAGGTCAACTTCTCCTTTGGGAGAAATTTTTCCTACCAAGATGTCTCCTGCTCCAACTTCAGCGCCGATACGCACTACGCCGCTTTCGTCCAAATCTTTCAGTTTTTCTTCACCGACATTCGGAATATCGCGTGTGGTAATTTCAGGGCCCAATTTGGTATCACGCACATCTACTGAAAAATTCTCTATGTGGATGGAAGCAAAACGATCATCCCTTACAACTTTTTCATTTAAAATAATAGCGTCTTCAAAATTCCATCCCTCAAACGACAAAAATGCGACTGTTAAATTTTGACCAAGCGCGAGCTGGCCTTCTTGAGTAGAAGCTCCATCTGCCAAAACGTCCCCCTTGCGAACTTTATCGCCTCGCATAACTCTTGTTTTGTGAGAAATGCAGGTTGATTGATTGGAACGAGTAAAAGTGTGCAAATAATAAATTTTTGGATGCTTGGGATCTTTTTTATATTTCACCAATATGTGGTCAGCGTCCAACTCCATCACCTCTCCTTCGTCTTCAGCTAACAAAACCTGTCCTGAATCACGCGCGGCCTTTTCTTCAGAGCCGGTCGCCACAAGCGGCGCCTGAGGTCTGACACAAGATATTGCTTGCCTCTGCATGTTTGAACCCATCAACGCGCGGTTAGCATCATCGTGCTCCAAAAAAGGAATCAACGAAGTAGCCACCGAAATTGACTGTTGGGCAGAAATGTCTATTAAATCAACCTTATTCTTTTCTACCGCGGACGGTTCACCATGAACTCTCGCCTCCACTAAATCACTTTTTATATAACCCTTATCTGTCAGCTCCACGCCTCCGTGAGCTATAACGTGTTTTTCTTCCTCGCCCGCCGTTAAATAAACTATTTCATCTGAAACTTTACCTTTAGAAACTTTTTTATATGGAGTTTCAACAAATCCAAAATTATTTACGCGCGCCAGTGTTGAGAGGTGTCCAACCAAACCGATATTTGGACCTTCAGGAGTTTGAATAGGACAAATTCTTCCATAGTGAGATGGATGCACATCGCGCACTTCAAATCCCGCTCTTTCTCGAGTAAGTCCTCCAGGACCCATTGCGGACAAACGGCGCTTGTGTTCGAGTTCGGCCAAAGGATTCACCTGATCCATGAATTGAGCAAGCTGTGAAGATGTAAAAAATTCATGCACTATTGCTATCAATGGGCGCGCATTTATAAGCTGGGCAGGAACCAAAGTGTAGGGATCTGAAATGGTCATTCTGTCGCGAATAATCCTTTCCATACGAGTAAGACCTACGCGCATTTTATTTTGTATAAGCTCTCCCACCGTTCTTATTCGACGATTGGACATATTGTCTATATCATCCGGCTTGGAGTCTGGGTCATTATTTAAACGAATTATTTCACTCAAAACCTCTATCACGTCTTTTTGGGAAAGCAAACGCTCTTCTTTAGTTGTTTTTTTGCTACGCGCTTCCTGCGAGCTCATGCCGGCCAATCTTAAATTAAATTTGTATCTGCCGATTGGTGCCAAGTCGTATCGAGAAAAATCAAAAAACACCGTCCTAATTAACGATTTGGCATTATCTACTGTCGCCAAATCTCCTGGGCGCAATCTTTTATAAATTTCTATAAACGCTTCTCCGACATTGTGTGACGGATCTTTTTTAAGAGTATTTTCAATAAAATCTACTTCGCTGTTTTTGGTCAAATTTTTGAACGCCTTGCGGATACTTTCATCATCTTCCAATCCAAAAATTCTCAGAAGTGCCGTGGCGGGAATTTTTCTTTTGCGGTCTATCCTCACATAAATTGCCTGGTCATTTTCTGTTTCAAATTCAAGCCATGCTCCTCTATGCGGAATTATTTTTGCTCCAAATAGATTTTTCCCATGGCTTTTTCTCATTGAGAAAAATACCCCCGAAGAACGTATGATTTGTGACACCACCACCCTCTCTACTCCGTTCACCAAAAAAGTTCCCCTATCTGACATTTGCGGAAAATTTCCAAAGAAAACTTCTTGTTGTTTTATCTCGCCTGTTTTTTTATTTTCCAATTTCAATTTAACCCTCAGCGGAGCCTCGTAAGAGATGCCTTTTGCCTTGGCCTCTCTTTCAGTTAAAAGCGGCGCGTCAAAGTAATAATCATCTATCCACAAAGTAAAATCTTTGTTGGCAAAATCTTTAATCGGAGAAAATTCATCAAAAAGTTCCTTCAATCCATCCTCTTTAAACCATTCCCAAGAATTTAACTGGGCTTCATTAAAGTTATTTTTATTTACAAATAAAGGATGTTTGGAAAATATTTTTTTGCGCATAAAAATCTCATCCTTCGTTTACGCAACGGGTTTTTGTAACAGAAAACCCCCACGCAATAATAGGGATGTTTTAATATAGTAAATTATAAAGACCTCTTTGTGCTCATTAAAAAAATATTATGAGAGGTTACTATCATTTTTTAATTTTTACGGTTAGTTTGCTGGAAGACCTCGCGTCAAGCAGGACAGGCCTCGCGAGGCGAGGCAAACTAAACCCAGTGCCGCGTTGATTATTTTTGTAAATCCCCACACCTTTCTACGAGATATTAAAGCTTCGCAGAAAAAATCAGTCATTTATTCATTTTCGCGGTAAGCTACGAGGCGTTCTGGGAAGGTGTGGGGATAAATGTTTTGCCATCTTTAAAGTTTCAAGTGACAAATGAGCGGCACGACATGACAAAGAATTTTGAAGTTCTTTGCAATCTAAAGCGATATTTAAATCAGATATGTCTATATTACTCGCTTTTAAAAAGTTGTCAATGGTTGAAAGTAGCTCCTCGCCCCGATCAATCTTTTTGACAAGTTTCTTGATATTTTTGTGATAAATTGTTAGTTCCATAAAAGTTGGGAGTTGGTGGTTATGAATGATAAATAATATGGTTAATTAAATAAAAATTGGCAAAAATTTTCAATTCTCAATTTACAATTTCCAATCAATTTTCAATGATTTAATTTTCAAACTTTTAACTTAATTGGAAATTGTGAAATTGGAAATTTATTGAAAATTGAAAATTAGAAATTGGAAATTATCTATAATATATAATTGGACCCTAGCTCCTTACAATGATGCTCTCCGCTATTCCCAGTGATAAAAACGTAATTATCATACTGCTTCCCCCAAAACTTACAAGAGGCAGGGTAATGCCTGTGACGGGCATAATTCCCAAATTCATTCCGATATTTATAAATATCTGCGCAAACAAAAAAGCGAATACGCCCACTAAAAAAAGCCGCGAAAAGTTATTGGGGGCGTAAAAAGCCGCCCGCACAAGCCGCCAGAGCAAAACTAGATAAAGAGACATAATCAAAAGTGCTCCTAAAAAACCAAAGCTCTCCACAAAAGCGGCAAATATAAAGTCTGTGCTGGCAGAAGGCAGAAATCCATATTTGGTTTGAAAATTTTCTGAAAAGCCTTTCCCAAAAAATCCAGAGGATCCTATGGTTATGACGGATTGGGTTTGGTTGTAACTGGCGCCTTGAGAATATGCTTGAGGAAAAATAAAGCTGGCTATGCGCGCTTTTTGGTATGGCATCAAAACAAAAATCCATCCGGACACACTAACGATAATTCCGGTCAAAACAACTACAACCAAGTGCTTAAATTTTATCCCGGAGAAAAGAATTATCGCAAGCCATATCGCGCTTAAAATTATCACCGAACCTAAATCCGGTTGTAATATGATCAGCGCGGCCGGAAGAATAAAATAGGCGGCCGAAATAAAAATATGAATTGGGCGCGATATCTCCACGTGTCGCCAGGAAAAATATTTCGCCAGTATTATTATCAAGGAAAGCTTTACAAGCTCCGATGGCTCAAAATTGAAAGCTCCAAATTTAAACCACCCTATTGTTCCTCGCGTTATCTGATTGGTAAAAAATAACGCTATAAGAAGCGAAATCGAAAAAGTATACAAAAACAAGGCCCCATATTTATAGGTGCGAAAAAAACCATAGTCCAAATTCGCCACAAAAATAGCGACCAAAATACCCAGCACCAAATAAATCGCCTGCCGTTGGGCATAAATAGGCAGGCCGGAAGAATTTTTAAATTGAGTCAATTCCAAAATTCCCAGTAAAGATAAAAACACAGCCGAGCCCAATAAAACCCAGTCTATTTTTTTCAATAGCCACGAAAGATTCATAAAAATCACGGGTTAAAATTAAAATGGTCGACTACCGCCGGATTGATTTAAAAAATTGTCGGGATTAAAAATGTTTGTTGTCGCGCGCACATCAAACTTCACTGGCGAGGCGCTTAAACTATTTTTAGGCCAGGTGATGGAAAAAACTCTTTTCTCATTCGCCTTAACTGTACGGATAAAGGTCTGCCCATCGGCTATGATGTTGTTGTTGGCATCATAAGCCACCAAATCTATTTCAATCAGATCAAAATCATAAAACGACTGATTCACCATGTTTGAGAAAAGCTGGGGATTTCCCAAAGGATCTTTTTGCAACGCAGGATCTTGATTGAGAAGCTGAATATTGTTTATATCCTGCATATTTTGGTTGGGCACAAGCGTTGCCATATCGTTCCATTTTATACTGCCCAATTTAAAATCAACCTTAGCCGGATCACGAGAAACAAAAATATTTTGTTCTATCACAAATCTAGACTTGCCCGGCAAGATGTAAAAATTTCCGGACTTTGTCGCCAAAGTTTGCCCCGCTTGGTCATACAGCGTAAAAGTGTAGGGAATATAATCGGACGCCAAAGAATAATTTTTATTACTCACTTCCGCCACCATGTCCACGCTGTTTTGTCCGACTTTAAAAAACTTTGCAAATTTTATTTCTGGATCATATGCGACTACGCATTGCTTAGCGCAGGAACCACCGCAATCAATTCCTGTTTCATTTTGATTTTGCTTTCCATCAAAACAAGTAGCAGATGGCTTAATGGCTATAATTAGTAAAATAATAATCAACACAAAAACAACTCCGACAACCGCTCCGACTATAATCTGTTTTTTAAGACGCTTGTCCATACGTAAAATATATCAAAATGTTCACTTGTGTACAAGTTAAAATAAAAAATCCCCGCACGTTGTGCGGGGGACCGAAGGACCCAAGCGTTTAAGAATCCAACGAAGCTACTTGCTAACAGCGGCGAACCGACAGATCTCGCTCCAGTCATCACCGAACCAATAGAGGTAGATGTCGCGCTCTGAACCGTCCCTGTGGAGGCACGGACAACTGCGAATGCCGTGCCGGTCCTGCCACACGGATCCGAGAGCGATGATGGGGAATTCCCTTTGAAGATCGGGACACTTCTCACCCAGAGCCAGGAGCTCCTGGAGATTGGCGGGACGGAGACTCATCTTGTCCAGCTCGGCGAGAACCTGGTCGGTGCTCATGGTCTTGTTGAAGTGGATGGGCTGAACGGAAACTTCCTGGGCGCCCTGTTGCGTGGTAGGAAAGTTCTTGTCCGTGATGTCGGAGTTGGCATAGTCGTAGTGACCCGCCTTGATGCCTTTGGAGATGGAGCGAGAATAATTAACCAAAAGACCATAAAAAGGAGGCGCGCTCAGAGAGCCGAGATTGACCATGCGCCTAAATTCGTCTCGATTGAACTTTGTAATATCTCCATCTCGGAGATCAGCAAGAACTCCTAATCCAAAAATTTTTTGCAACTTTTCCTTTGGAATTCCTTTGAGCAAGTCTAGTACTTTTGAAGCCTGGTCGAGGGTTGCGCTGTCCACGGCAAGTCCTCCTTTTCCGCCTTGGGCGGAGGTTTTGGCGTCGCCTTATTTTCCGCACCATGCGAAAAATTCGGCGGGCCGGTTTGGTTTTCGATGAACGAGCAAGTTGTAAGGTGCTGTCTTATGTCTATCACGATTTTTTATTTGCGTCAATACATCCGGGTAATGTGTATGCTCATATTGCACTTTCCTATTTAATATTCTCTTATTCCTGCCGGCAGGCAGAATAAGATTTTATTTAAGTTACATCCGCTTATTTTAAAAACGTCTCTGAGGAATGTTCGGAGATTGAGAAAATTAATGAATTTTTAAAATAGTAACTTGTTATTTTGAAAAATTTTAATAATTTTATAAAGAAAAGTCTCTTCGACCGAACGAGCATGGTCTAACATTAAACTCCGCCAATTGGCGGAGTTTAATGTTAGGAGTGAGGGAAGAAGCGAAGCGAGATTTCCACGCTGGGGAAATTGAGCATCTTTTCGTATGAAATTATTAAAATTTATTCAGATTTTAGACATGTGAGAGACAAACCCCCACACCTACGCATAGGTGTGGGGGTGAAAGGCGTTTAAAAGAAGTTAATCCAGTTTCATAGATAAAATCCTCGATTCTCCATCATTGACCGTGATTCCGTACAAAACGCCTGCCGCATGCATCGTTTCTCTGTTGTGGGTAATCACTATAAATTGCGTTTTTTGGGAAAGTTCTTTTAGAATTTGCGCAAATTTGCGGCAATTGTTTTCATCCAGCGGCGCGTCTATTTCGTCCAGCACCAAAAACGGTGGCTCAGAAACTGCCACGATTCCAAAAAGCAGAGCTATAGACACCAAAGACCTCTCGCCACCCGAAAGCGCCTCTACCCTTTTTACGCGCTTGCCCGGAATTTCGGCAATTATTTCCACTCCCCCGACAATCGGTTTGGCGGACTCGTCATACTCATCATCATCTTCTTCCGCTTTCGGCCCAAGGCCGACCTCGGCCCAAGGCTGATGAGCCCCGGGCTTAAGCCTCGGGCTGGCATTTTTGTGAAAAATCAAATCCGCCTGACCCCCGGTAAAAATAATCTCAAAAAACTTTTTAAACTCCTCTTTCAGTTTTTCAAATCCTTTATCAAATATCTCCTGCATCTCCTGCTCCAACTCCGCAATCACCTCTTTCAAAGATCCCATTGCCTTATTCAAATCTTCCACCTGCGTGCTTAAAAAGTTAAATCTCTCGTCTGTGTTTTTAAATTCTTTTTCTATTTCCGGATCCACATCCTGTGCCAGCTCAAGTCGCGCCGATGCTCTGTCGATTTCTCTTTGCAAATTGTAAATTTCTTCCTGTGATAAAATATTTTCTTGCGCGTTATTAGGCGCCAGCCCATACTGGACCATTTCATTTTTAGCGTCGTTTTCTTTTTGCGCTATCCCGTTCAAGTTTTGAGCTTGTAGGTTTTTGTCTCGCGTGAGATTTTCCACTTTTCTTTTTTGTTGGGAAAACTCTTCTTGCTTAGAAAAAGTTTCTAAGTATGAGGATTGTTTTATCTCTTGTGATTTCTTGCGATTTTGACGCAGAGCCTCCAAAGAGGCATTGAGGTGATTTAATTTTTCTTCCAAAGAAATTTTTTCTTCTTTTAATTTTTGAAGGTCCATGGCGCTGGACTGACCTTGCGCCTCTTCTTTTTCAGAAGACAAGAAATTTTCCACTTTATCTATAATTTGTGATAAATTTTGTCGAATTAAATCAATGTCTTCAAGGCTGCTGGTATTTTTTAGCTCCTTCAAAACGCTTTCGAGCTCTGTGCTGATATTTTTCCAGCTCACAAGCTTTTCTTTTTTTTCAAATATCGGAGTTTGTCGCAGGGCGCCTTCAATCTGCCCGATCTGCATTATAATTTTTTCTCTCTGAGCAGAAATTTCATTCTCCTGCGAAAAGTCTTCCTCCGAAGAAGCGGTGCTCAAGCTTTTTATTTTTTCTAACTCTCTGGAAAGCTCTCCTAAAATACGGCTCTCTTTTTCCAGTTCGCGGCTTACTTCTTCAAGCTTATTTTGGCATTCTTTTTTCGATTTTTGAATCGAAGAAAATGTTCCCAGCGCATATTTTTTCTTGAGTTCGTTGAGAATATCTTGGAGTTCGTCGCGTTTTTTTAATTTTTCCACCTGTTTGCGTAAAAATTTAAGATGCGGCTCAATCTCTACCATTAAATTTTGCGCCTGAACCAAATTATTTTCCGTTTCTTTCAGACGATTTTGCGCGTCTTCTTTTTTAATATGCAAAGGACGAAGCCCCAACGCTTCTTCTATCATCGAAAGCCGCTCTTTGGGCGAGGCGCCCACCAGCGAGTCGCCCATGCCCTGCCCAATAATCGTATATCCGGAAAGCCCCAGCCGCGCGTAAGACAGGGTTTGTGAAATATCTTTCAGACGCACCTGCGAGCCGTTCATAAAATATGAATTTTCACCGTCTTTGAAAATTTTTCTTTCCATCACCACTTCTTCAAAATCTATCGGGAAGCGCTTGGTTTGATTGTCAAAAACTATTTTAACACTGGCACGGCTTATATTTTTTTTAGCGCCAGTGCCGCTAAAAATTAAATCTTCCCCCTTGTGCGCCCGCAAGCTTTTCATACTTTGGTCGCCCATAACCCAACGCAAGGCGTCAGCGATATTTGATTTGCCCGAACCATTTGGCCCCACAATCGCCGAAATTCCGCACGGAAAATCAAGCGCGTGTTTATCCGCAAAAGATTTAAATCCAGAAATTTCAAGCTTTTTTAAAATCATATTCAGAAGAATCTATCCGCCAGCTGGCGGAGATAGACACTAACTCCTATTATAATATACTTTCTTAAAAAAAATCCAAGGCTCCGACGGGCTGTTTTTTAATTACTCACCAACAGATTTTAAATAATCTACGAAATTTTTCTTAAAGTTTTCTTTGCTAAATTTTTCTACACTCCGTGCCAAAACACCTCTATCAAATTGATTTTCTGTCTCACTAAATTTTTTTATAGCATCAATTAAAGAATTTGCATTTTGTTTTTCAAAAAATATTCCCGAGACATTTTCCTGAACGCTTTCTGTGGCGCCGCCTGATCTAAAAGCGATAACCGGCGTACCCAAAGCCATCGCTTCTACCGCGGCAATTCCGAAATCTTCCACTTGAGGCATTAAAAATGCACGCGCTCTTTCAACAAAATAATAAACCGCCTCATCGCTTAAAGATCCCATAAATTTAATGGTCGGACCAGAAATTTTTTGTAAATTTTTTCTTTCCTTACCGTCGCCGATCACCAAAAGTTTTTTGCCGAGCCTATCGCACGCTTCTATCGCCAAATCCACTTTTTTAAAAGGCGACAAATTGCCCACCACCACAAAATAATCCTCCTTAGGATCGCTCTCTGCTAACGGTTTTTTTCTTTGTTTTATTTTTTCAATCTCAACCGGAGGATATAAAAGAAAAGATTCTCTGCCCCAATATTTTTTAATTCTTCCTTGCGTGGTTAAAGAATTGGCCATTAAAAAGTCCGGCCGCAAAGAGCTTTCTTTATCCCACATTCTCAAATAGTGCAACATCAAGCGCGCCAAAGACCTGCCCAAAAAATTTTGCGGCACAGAGCCTTTTTCATAAAGATAATTGAAATACCAATCCCAGACAAAACGCATAGGCGTGTGAATATAAGAAGTGTGCAAAGTTTGAGGCGAGGTTAAAACACCCTTGGCAAAAGCTGAGGAAGAAGATACGACCAAATCATATTCAGACAAATCAAAAGACTCTATGGCAACGGGCAAAAAAAGCGTAAAAAGTTTTTTCCTTTTTTGCCAAAAGGGCGAGAGCCGCCCTAAAAAAGAAGTGTGAATTTGCGCGCCAGGGAAAAATTTTTCAGCCAGCACCTTGTCTGCCGACAAGACAAAAATTGGCGCCTCGGGAAATATTTCACGAAAAACTTGTAGCACCTTCTCCGCCCCGCCATAAATATTTAGGTAGTCATGAACCAGAGCGACTTTTTTAAATTTTTTATCAATCTTTTCCATTGATGTTTTTCATAATGTCATAATTTTTTTGCGCGCCTTCTTTCCAGGAAAATCTTTCCAGGTTCTTTGCGCCATTTGAAACTAAACGACTTCGCGCCTCATTGTCCATCATAATATCTAATAATTTTTGAGCCAAGTCGTCTGAATTATTGCGTTTGAAAAACAATGCGCCATCTCCCGCCACCTCTTTTAAAACTTCTAAATCTGAACAGATCACGGCGCATTGAGATGCCTGCCCCTCCAAAACAGGAAATCCAAATCCTTCGGCTCCAGACGGAAACACTAAAATTCCTGAGCGCAGAAGCAGGCCCCGCTTCTTGTTTTCGTCCACATACCCTTCCAAAAAAATCCTGTCCTTAGCTGGAGATTTTTTTATTTTAGCCAAAATTTCTTCTGCCCCAAAACCATTTTTTCCGGCAAAGATCAAAGATGTGTCCGGAAATTTAGTATAAATTTTTTCAAATGCTTCTATCAAAATTTCAAGGTTTTTTCTTTTTTCTATTCTACCTAAAAATAATATTTGCTTTAGATTTTTTCCCCCAAAAATAAATTCGGTGTGTTTAAAATTTATCATGGGTCCGTGCTGGACAACAAAAATTTTTTCTGGATTTACTTTATAATATTTTATTAAATCATTTTTAGTGGCTTGGCTGGGCGCCAAAATAGCAACTGATCTTTTGATGGAAAAACGAGTAGATAATTCAAGCCATGCCCTGCTTAAAAAGCTATACGCCTTTGGAAAAGTTTTAAGCTCAATGCCGTGCACGACAAAAATTATCTTGCAAAACGACCATAATGGAACGACACTTTCAGGACAAAATAAAATATCTGGACGATCTTTAGAAATCGCATTGGCAACGCCAATCAAATTAAAAAATTTTTTGAATTTAAGCTCTTTAAAAGAAACTTTTTGTAGGTGTAAAAACTCTGTCGCCTCGTCCTGGCGATCTTTGGGCAGATTTTTCACATAGACAATTATTTTGTCTTCCGCCCCACATGTTTCTGATAAGCCTTTTACAATCTCTCTCGTGTAAAGCTCCACTCCAGTCGGCTGCTTGGTAAAAAAATTTTGCGCGGATATTGCTATAGTCATACTTTCAATTATGGGTTTGGTTTTTTTCTAAATTATCTGTTCTTTAGTGTAAGATCTGGGGGGATAAAAATTGGTAGCGCGATTTCATGATTTCCCAAAATTTTTTCATAAAACTTCATTTTAGGCAGACTGATCTTCACTATCAGACAAAATTTCCCACAAAAAATTAATAAAAAGTATAATCAGAAAAACTATACCTGCCACCAAATAAACTCTGTGCGTGATTTTTTTGGCATCCGCAATAATAAGCGCTAGATTCCCCACATGATAACTTAAAAATATTACGAAAGGCGTCCAAATTATCGCGCCCAAGGCATCATAAAAAATAAATTTCTTAAACGGCATTTTAAAATATCCCGCCACGATCGACATATAAAATCTAAATCCTACAAAAAACCTGGCAAAAAACACCGCCCAATTCCCGTGTTTTTTAAAAAATTTCTCCACTTTGTAAAAAAGACGCTCGGGCAAAAAATGTTTAACTTTAATAAGATTTATCAGCCGTTCGCCCTTTTTGAGTCCAAAAAAATATCCGACAACATCGCCAAGTAAAATCCCCACCAGCGACAAAATTATGGCTGGCAACCAATGCATTTGGCCAAGAAAAATGAGGTATCCTAAAACAAAAAGCACTATCTCCTCCGGCAAGGGAAGCCCCACGCCACTTAAAAAAAGTAGCACAAAAGCGATTGTATAAGAAAACTGTTGAGAAAAATCTATAATAAAATTATTCATCATAAAAGCTCTGTACTTCTATTTTTATTTTACAAGCCACTTAGATATTTTTCCCATCTACGGTAAAGTTCGGCAGTTGCCCTAACGTCCGCCATGCAATAGCGAGCTATTTCTTCGTGTTTTCCTTCTTTAAAAAATTTTTTAACTTCTTCTCCCCTCACCTCGCCCTCCTTGGGACTAGGAATTGAAAAAGCTCTGGTCCAAAAATGTAAATTCATTTTTCTTCTTAAAGCGCCATAAAAAGTAAGCTGGTCAAATAAATCAACGTGGGTATTAGCATCATAGCGATAAGGCAATAAATTTTTTGATGGACGGATATTGTGTATCGCCGAGCGAATCATTAAAAATGGAGCATCAAATTGCCTGCCATTAAATGTAACGACCGTGTCATATTTTGCCACGTCATCCCAAAAAAATTGAAGCATTTCTTTTTCTGTCCCCACAATATAACTAATGCCATCTTTTTCTAAAATTTTTACATCTTTGCCTGGTGCCTGGAAATAAACTACCCCCTTGTCAGTATCTGGATTTAGCATGGCTATAGTCACAATTTGAGAGGTGAGCGGCGAAAAGCTCAATTGATCCTTTTGTTCTTCTATTTCTTCTTGTGTTTGCGCAAATTTCTCAAACCACGTCGTCAAATACTCTTTGGATGTTTCGTCCAGTGTCTCAAAATCTTCGCCTACTGTCTCTATGTCAAAAACTACTTTTGTTTTTTTATACATAAAATTAAGTTAAAAAATTCACTTTATTAATATTAAGATTATAGCATTTTTGCTCAATTTATAAAACAAAACCCTCAAAAAGAGGGTTTATAATTTATTTAAACAAAATTTTTTCTAATCCTTGCCTGTATCCTCGCAAAACAAAAATTTTTTCTTCCAAATCACGCATAATTTCATCAAGCTCACAATAAAACATTAGAGCTATTGTGTTTATGTCTTCCGGAACAAATAGCATATCAAGACAATCTCTCATGTTTAGCTTTGATGGGCTAATTTTACTTATTTTAAAACAGTCCCGCAATTCAATGCCTTCTTGGGGCATTTTTGCGATCTTTTCAGGATAAATATCTATGACCAGCCATGGGCCACTAACTAAAAGCCCGATTATGCGTAAATTGCCCACTTTATCAATCGTTGTGAATTCTTTAAGCTGGTCTAAAACGGCAAAAAGTCCTTTTTCCGATAAAACATGTGGGTCTAGGCTTTCAAGAAGAATTCCCATATTTTCCATGCTCAACGCTCCTACATAAGTTTTTCTAAAGCTTACATAAATAGCCTGACGAAGATCTGGCAGTTCTTGTACTGTTCCCATAACAGGTCCGATGTTTAACTCTAGTTCTTCTAAGATTTTCCTGGCGCTTTCAAAGGTTTTTGCTTTTTCTTTTGGGGATTCGGCCATCTCGCACCTCTTTTTAAAAGATCTGACTTTATGTTAAAACAAAAAAAACAAAAAGAAAAGCCCCGCTCTTTTGATTCCCGATAAACTCGGGACAAAAGAGCGGGGCGCATATTTAAAGTTTAATTACTAATCGGAGATGGCGTTATCCACCTCTTCTCCGGAAAGCGTTTCTTTTTCTATAAGTTTTTCGGCAAGATTTACTAATTTATCTTTGTTTTCAATTAAAATTGTTCGGGCATTAATACGAGCCTGACTAATAAGTTGCTCAATCTGACTGTCAACCACCTCTGCCGTTTTCTCTGAAATATGGCGGTTCTTTGTCATTCCCATTCCTGATAATGACGCGCTTTGCGTTTCACCAAAAGTTCGAAAACTGACGTCAGATCCCATCCCCCACTCACAAACCATCTTCTCTGCCAAACTCGTTACACGCTCCAAGTCATTGGAAGCACCAGTCGAAACACCCTCTGGCCCAAACATAATCTCTTCGGCTAAACGGCCACCCAACAAAATAGCAAGCTGAGTCATCAAGTATGATTTTGATGTGAGATGCTTGTCTTTTTCCGGCATCTGCATAGTAACACCCATCGCCATGCCTCGGGGAATAATGCTGACTTTTTCAACTGGATCAGCGCCGGGCATAAGTTTGGCAACAAGTGTGTGGCCCGCTTCGTGATATGCAATGGCTCCTTTCTCCGCATCATCAATCAATATTTTTCTTTCCGAACCCATGATCATTTTATCTCTGGCCGCCACAAAATGTTTCGTAGATACTACTTGAGCCTCTTCTCGCGCCGCAAAAATCGCTGCCTCATTGGTCAGATTGGCCAAGTCGGCTCCGCTAAAACCAGGAGTGATTTTGGCAATTTTTTCCAGATCAATTTGCGCGTCAAGCGTAATTTTTTGAATATGAACTTTTAAAATCTCTTTGCGTCCAACCAAATCCGGCTTAGGCACAAATACATGTCTGTCAAAACGACCGGGTCTCAAAAGAGCGGGATCCAAAACATCTGGACGATTGGTGGCGGCGATTACGATGATCTTGCTGTCGGTAGAAAAACCATCCATTTCAGCCAAAATCTGGTTGAGTGTCTGCTCTCTTTCCTCATGCCTGAATCCAATGTTCGCTCCTCGCTGACCACCAATCGCGTCTAATTCATCTATAAAAATAACGGCTGGAGATTTTGACTTTGCCTGGTTAAAGGTGTCGCGAACGCGACTAGCGCCCACCCCCACAAACACCTCTACGAACTCTGAGCCCGACATAAAGAAAAAATTAGCACCAGACTCACCGGCAAAAGCTTTGGCCAGTAGCGTCTTTCCACATCCTGGAGGGCCCGCCAACAGAACGCCTCGTGGAATTCTGGCTCCCAGCTTTGTAAACTTTTCTGGATTCTTTAAAAATTCAACCATCTCTACAAGCTCCGCCTTCGCCTCATCTATGCCAGCAACATCTTTAAAGGTCGTTTTTTCGGAAACAGACAGTTGGCTTGAAGATTTTTTATGGCTGTCTATCCGATTCATTAAGCCGTTTTGCTCTTTAGATGCATTTTTAAGCGCAAATATCAGACCGACGAAAAATAACACGGGGAACGCTAAAAATATTAAAAGCAACCAAATAAACGCACCCGATTTTGAAGATTCGGTGCTAATTTTTACATTCTTAGCAATCAGCTCACTCGTCAGTTTTGAGTCATTTAAAACAGGTGCTGGCAAATAGACGTCAAATTTTTTGCCATCGGTCATTTTGCCGCTTACCGCATTTCCTTTTTCAAAACTAACTTCAGCAATCTTGCTACTCTCAACCATTTCAATAAACTGGCTGTAATTTAAGTGCTCTGTTTTGTTGCGGTCAGCATTTAGAAAATAAAGAACTATCGCAAGGGTAACCAAAACAGCAGACCAAACCAAAAGCGCCTTCAACGACTTCTTTGACATCTTGCCTCCCCTTCCTTCTTTTTAAAGTGCTGAATTAATGCTAAATCAAAAAAATAAAAAAGGAAAGCCCCCGCTCTTAGCGAGGGCTGATTTCATTTTAGCGCAAATCCTTTTTGGAAGTGACTTGGCGCTTAAACTTTTTGAATTTCTTGCCAGACGCTACATCCTGGGAAGAAACAACGGTTCTGTTGCTCAAAAAAGGAGCGTTCTTTTCCTTGTTGGGTTTAGCAAAAACAATAGCCCCCAGAACAACAACCAAAAGTATAAATACCGCCAGCACAACCTGATAAACGTCCACGTCCGCCTCCTTTTAAAGGTGTTCCCTTAAAAGAGTAGCGTAACGACTTTGAGGAATCAATACCCCTCTGTCTTTATCTCTTCGAAAATTTTTTTTGCTTTAGTGGAAATATTTTTGGGCGTCTCTATTTCGATTTTCACAAAAAGATCGCCCTTGCCTGACTTGTGAAGCTTGGACATACCATTGCCCTTAACTTTAATCTCCGCTCCAGAAGAAATTCCGCTGGGAATTTTTAATTTAATTTTTCCCCACAATGTTTCCACCAAAATCTCTGCTCCCAAAACAGCCTCGCTCAGCTTAATGTTTTTTTTAATAAATAGGTCGTCGCCTTCCCGGGCAAAAATTTTATGGGGCATAATACGCACGCGCACAAAAAGATTTCCGCTTTTTGCGCCATAGGGCGCCGCCTCGCCTCTACCAGCAAATTCCAAAATTCCACCGTCGGGCATACCCACAGGAATTTTAATTTTTATGGGATGTTTTTTATTAACAATGCCCTTGCCTGCGCACTGGGAACATAATTTTTCCGGCACGCTGCCTCTGCCGCTACACTCCGAACACTTTCTTTGCGTAGAAATGGTTCCTAAAATGGATTGTATTTTTTCCTGCACAAATCCTTTGCCCGAGCATTTTTTACAGGTATTTATTTTAGCCCCTGATTCCGCTCCACCTCCGTTACATTTTTCACATAAAATATTTGAGTTTAACTCTAAATCTTTTTCAACCCCAAAGGCCGCATCTTCCAGTGTGAGCGGTATTTCAATAGAAATATCTTTACCGCCACGCGATGCCCCACCCCTCTCATGTCCAAAACCGAAAACATCAGAAAAAATATCGCCAAATCCCCCTTCGCCAAAATTAAACTCCCAGCCCGAGGCTGGTCCGCCCTGGGAGGAAAAACCACCCGAGGAAAAACCTTGTTGAGAAAAATCCCAGCCCGAGGATGGTCCGCCCTGGGAGGAAAATTGATCATATTGTTGGCGCTTTTTTTTATCACTTAAAATCTGATAGGCCTCGTTGGCCTCTTTGAACCTTTTTTCATCGCCCCCCGCTTTATCTGGATGATGCTTGTGCGCCAATTTATAAAACGCCTTTTTAATCTCTTCGTCTGAAGAGTTTTTGGAGACGCCTAAAGTTTCGTAGTAATCTTTCATTTTATTTTTATCTTATTTCCAAGCCAGCTCTTCTTTGTCCACTTTTTTTATTTCTATATTTATCACTTTAAATTTTTTCATCAGCCACACCACAAACATTCCCAAAAAAATTCCCGGCAGAGACAGCCAATATCTGATAGATTGCAAAAACAAAAATAAGATTAACGACAGGGCAAGCGATATAATAAATCCGTACTGCGGCCAAATTTGATAAGCTTTAGATAAAATCAAATCACTTACCGCTCCGGCTATCGGTTTTTCTGCATCGGCGTAAGACAGACCAATCTGATCCAAAAAAGCTTTTTCTTGGGCGTCAAACCCCGGTTGTTTTTTAACAAACGCAACCATGGAATTTAAAATGTCTTTATTTTGAGAGGCAACATTCGGTTTTTCCACAAAATCAAATAAGCTAATGCCGCGGGATCTCAATTGATTACGCACACCCGAAGGTAATGCCTGTTCCGCTTCTTTTACGGAAATTTGCGATTTTGCTTGATCAAACATATACAAAACAGCAAATTGCTCTCCGGTTAAATCCGGAGAGAAGTATGGAACTTTGTTTTTTAAAATATTTTGGGCAAGCTTGAAACTGTAGGTCAGGCCCGCCTCATTTAACCCTGCACCTTTTAAAATCACTTGCGGTGAAAAAGAAAAGAGCGCCACAGAAAATAAAATGGCAATGGCTATAACATAAACCTTAGCGCCAGCTGAAGCAATCTGCCAAAAACTAAATTTTAAAATTTTTGAAGCGTCTATTTGTATAGTTTTTCTGCTCACCCAAAAAGCAATCAGGGACAAAATTATAGCCAATACATAAATCGGCCGCAGGCCAAATTCACTCAAAAAGGAAAGAGCAAGCGCCACAAAGGAAAGCCAGGAAAACAATTTAGAGTCGCCAATCCCCAAAAGAAGCATTTCAAAGCCTACCAAAAAAA
The DNA here is from genome assembly GCA_964357175.1 of uncultured Candidatus Saccharibacteria bacterium. Taxonomy (GTDB): domain Bacteria; phylum Patescibacteriota; class Minisyncoccia; order GWC2-36-17; family CAYHJU01; genus CAYHJU01. Next base: position 6,079 of record CAYHJU010000008.1, on the reverse strand, counting down.
TAAAAGACGCTATCGCCAAAGTGAAATCCGACCAGCTAAAGGATGTGGCCAAACGTTGAAAAAAGTACCAAAATGCAAACGCGCTTAATGCGACAATTGCCAAAAAAACATAGGAAAATATTTTTTTCATGCTATTTTTCTTCTTTAAATTCTCCTTCTATCGGACCCTCGTCTTTTTTGCCATTCGCTTCTCCTGCGCCTTCTCCTTGCTGGCCCTTTTGATCAGGCGAAATGTTTTTATAAAGTTCAGCACCGATTTTTTGCATCACCGAAGATAGGCCCTCTGACGATTTTTTTATCTCCTCAACATCACTGCCGTCTTTTGCCTTTTTAAGATCACTGACCTTGTCCTCTATTTCTTTTTTGTCCGCATCGTTAATTTTTCCCGCAAAATCTTTCAACATTTTTTCACTGGTGTAAATTAAGGCGTCGGAAGAATTTCTTAAATCTATCAATTCTTTTTTCTTTTTATCTTCGTCAGCATGCAACGCCGCATCCTGTTTCATTTTTTCTATCTCCTCCTTAGAAAGTCCCGAGGACGCCTCAATTCTTATTGATTGTTCTTTTCCAGATGCCTTGTCTTTAGCCTTAACCGACAAAATACCGTTGACATCTATGTCAAAAGCTACTTCAACTTGCGGAATGCCGCGTGGCGCGGGAGGAATGCCGTCCAAAATAAATCTTCCCAGGGTTTTATTATCCTGAGCCATTTCGCGTTCGCCCTGCAAAATATGAATTTCTACAGAGGATTGATTGTCAGCTGCAGTGGAAAAGATCTGAGTTTTGGCAACAGGAATAGTCGTGTTTTTCTCAATAATTTTAGTAGAGACACCTCCTAAGGTTTCAATGCCCAAGGAAAGCGGGGTAACATCCAAAAGCAAAATATCTCTGACCTCACCTTTTAGAATGCCTCCTTCTGTTGCCGCTCCTACCGCCACCACCTCGTCCGGATTAATTCCTTTGTGCGGTTCTTTGCCAAAAAGTTTTTTTACCGCTTCCTGCATCGCTGGCATTCTGGTTTGTCCACCAACCAAAACAACTTCGTCCATATCCTCCACTTTGAATCCAGCTTCTTCTACCACTTTTTTAGTGATCTCTATAGATTTTTTTATCTCCTCCTCTACCAAACTTTCCAATTTCGCGCGGGCAAATTTCATGCTCAAGTGTTTTGGCCCATCCTCGCCTGAAGTAATGAACGGGATATTAATCTCAGTTTCTGTAGTGCTAGAAAGTTCATGCTTGGCTTTTTCGGCCGCTTCTTTTAGGCGCTGGAGTGCTAATACATCCTTTGACAAATCAACTCCCTGATCTTTTTTGTATTCGACAATAATCCAATTAATTATTTTTTGGTCAAAATCATCTCCGCCCAAATGAGTGTCACCTCCTGTACTTTTCACTTCTACGGTGTCCGCGCTGACCTGCAACACCGAGACATCAAAAGTTCCTCCACCAAAATCATATACCACTATTTGCTCGTCTTTCTTTTTATTTAATCCGTAAGCCAAGGCGGCGGCCGTTGGTTCGTTGATAATTCTTTTCACGTTAAAACCGGCTATTTCTCCCGCGTCTTTGGTGGCCTTTCTTTGGCTGTCATCAAAATAGGCCGGCACGGTGATAATCGCCTCGGTAATTTTTTCTCCAAGTTTTGCTTCCGCGTCAGCTTTCAATTTTTGCAAAATCATCGCCGACACCTCTTGTGAGGAATACCATTTCTCGCCCATTTTAACCTCTACTCCACCATTTGACGCCTCCCTAATCTCATAGGGAAGCAGTTTTTTATCACGCACGACTTCTGGATCGCTAAATCGGCGACCAATTAGTCTTTTTACAGAAAAAATCGTATTTTTCGGATTGGTTACTGCTTGACGTTTGGCCAGTAACCCCACCAGTCTTTCTCCTGATTTGGAGATAGAAATAATTGATGGAGTTGTGCGAACACCCTCCTGATTTTCAACAATTTTTGGCTCGCCGCCTTCTACAATCGCCATTGCTGAATTAGTTGTGCCTAAATCTATTCCTAATATTTTTGACATATTTTTTTATTTTTCCTCTTAGCCAGCTTTTTATTTCCAGCTATTGGATATTATTAATTTATATTTTTTTAATTGATATTTTTACCAAACTTGGCCTAATTACTTCTCCCTCAACCATATATCCTTTGCGCAACTCTTCCACTATCACATTTTCTTCGCTATCCGACTCCACAACACCAATAGATTCATAAAAATTCGGATCAAACACTTTTCCCAACGCTTCAATTTTTTCAAGGCCCGCACTTTTAAAAACTTGCATTATTTGGGAACCAATCGCTTCCACTTCTGTGTTTTTTTGTTTTCTGGCTTCTTCCAAACTATCCAAAATAGGCAGAAATTTTTTAAGAAAATTTATTTTTACAAACCTTAAAACATTAGTGGCGTGTTTTTCCTCGTCTTTTTTATAATTTATAAAATCCGCTTTTGCTCTTTTCCACCCGGAAAGATAATCTTCCGCCCTAGCCGCGTCTGACGCGGCCACAGCTTCCAGCTCGGCAATTTTTTTATTTAGTCTTTCAATTTCTTGATTTTTTATTTCTTCTGGCATATTTTTAGCTTAATAATTCTTTCAATTGATTTATCAATGCGATATTACGCTGGTAATTCATTCTCTTGGGGCCAATGATGCCCGCAAAAAACTTAACTCCGTTTTTTCTGCTGATATTTGTACAGATAAATCCAAAATCGGGAAATGTAATCTCATTTTCTTTGCCTATACAAATTTTAATGTCTTTATCATTTTCAAAAAAATCTGACATAGAATTTTCCATGTTGTCTAAAATTTTGGCAAACTTTTTCATGCTTTCCACATTTTCAAATTCCGGCTGATTTAAAAGATTGCCCAATCCATTTTGATATATAAAATCTTTATTCGCTAAAGAAACCACACCCATATTGCCCGAAGCGTGAGCCAAATAATCTGCTACATTTTTCAGATCACCAAAATCTTTTTCCATCATCTCAATATGACATTTCATATCAGAAAAAATTTTATCAAGCGACTTATTTAAAAACGGCTCACCCATTAATTCGTCAATATAAAATCTGTAACCAAAATCGGTGGGGATACGTCCTGCGGACATGTGCGGCTGTTCCAAAAAACCCTCCTCTTCAAGAAACATCATGTCATTTCTTATAGTGGCGGGACTTACATCTAAATTGTAGCGATCCAACAAACACTCCGAAGACACCGGCTGGGCATTTTTGATGTGCTCTTTGACCACGCCAGCCAAAATCTTTTTGTGTCTCTCTTTTAAATTTTTATTGAGTTCGTTTTTGGACATAAGCTTTTACCCTGTTAAATGCCGCTCTGCGGCAATTTTGCCAAAGGCAAAATTATTTAACAGGGTGAATTTTTTATTAAGTTTTTTCATGATGTCGTCTCCATTAAATTATTCACTTGGGCGAACTTATCCATTATATAAAAATTAGCACTCTCGTCAAGAGAGTGCTAATTTTGAAAAGCGGGTAAAATTTTTACTTTAAGATTTTTTAAGTTTATTTTTATACCAACTCACCAAGAGAGTGCTGGCGATGAAAATTGAAGAATATGTTCCGAAAAAGATACCAACGATTAAGGCTAAAGAAAAGCTTTTAGTGCTTTCGCCTCCGAAAAAGTAAATGGTCAAAAGCGCTATAAAAACCGTCGCCGAAGTCGCCAAAGATCTTACAAATGTCTGATTTATGCTGATACTAACCGTTTCTTCAAAGTCTTTTCCTACATGCTTTATCAAGTTTTCTCTTACCCTGTCAAAAACAACGATAGTGTCATTCACCGAATATCCCAAAACGGTTAAAATGGCAGCCACAAAAGGCAGATCTACAGTAAATCCGGCAAATTTTCCCAGAAATGAAAATATGCCTAAGGTTATGATCATGTCGTGAAAAAGTGCCAGTATTGCAGCCATAGCATATTCAAAAGATGAAACTGGTTTTGATACTTTGCGAAAAGCAAATGATATAAAAAATAATATACCCACCAAAGTCGCCAGTATCGCGTAAATTGCTCTTTTTTTAAGCTCTTGGCCTATTGCCGGGCCTATGCTTTCAAAGCTTTTTTCCTCAAATTTCTGGTCTTTTTGAGCAAGCGCAGAAAGGGCCACGACAATTTTTTGGTGAGTTTTATCGTCAACCGTTTCAAATCTTAAAATCACGCCATTTTCTGATGTCGGCTGTACCACAGCGTCCTTAACGCCCGCTCCTGAAAGCGCATTTTTTATCTGGTCATTTGAAGGAAGTGATCCGCCGGCAAAATTTGCCTCAAGTAAAGCTCCGCCAGAAAAATCTATGCCGAAATTTAACTTCCACAAAAATAAGCTCACCAAGCTTCCAACAATCAACAAGGTGGAGAGGATAAAAAATATTTTTCTGTATTTTATTATTAACATAATATGGCACTTTAAATTTCTAATTTTTAATTTCTAAACAATTTTCAATGATTTAATTTTCAAACTTTATTAATTAATTGGAAATTGCAGAATTGGAAATTGTTTGAAAATTGAGAACTGAAAATTGAAAATTAAAAAATAACTTCTGAACACTAAATTTTCACTAGCAAATCTACCTTATCCAAAGTGAAATATGTTTTGATAAACGCGTATTGATAAATACTCTCATCAATAGCCGCGTAATCACCATGGCCGAAAACATACTGACCACTATACCAATAGCCAAGGTCAAGGCAAATCCGCGAATAATACTGGAACCAAACCAAAACAGAATACCGCTGGTGATTAAAGTGGAGATATTACTATCACGAATTGACGGCCAAGCGCGAGAAAAACCATCCTCTAAACTTGCCATTAAGCTCTTGCCGTTTTTGGATTCTTCTCTCATTCTTTCAAAAACTAAAACATTTGCATCTACCGCTATACCAATAGTCATAACAAATCCAGCAATACCAGAAAGAGTAAGCGTGACGGGAATAGATTTAAAAATCGCTAAAACTATTATCGCGTAGACCAAAAGAGCCAACGAGGCCAAAACTCCAGAAAATCTATAGAGTAAAATCATAAAAATTACTACCGCCAAAAATCCATACAGACCCGCCTTTAAACTTTTTGCTAAAGACACACTACCAAGCTGGGCGGCGATATTTTGCTGACTAATAAGCTTTATAGATACTGGCAAAGCTCCGGCATTGAGCCTCTTAACCAAAAGCTTTGCTTCGTCGCTCGTAAAGCTTCCTGTTATTTGTGCGTTACCTCCGGTAATTTCGCTTTGCACTACTGGGATGCTAATGGGCGCGCCATCCAAAAAAATTCCAACCCTTTTACCTAAATTAGCCTTAGTGATTTCTGCAAAAAGTTTAGCCCCCTCAGAATCAAACTGCAAATCTATTTGAGGCTTGTATGTAGTTTGGTCAAAAGACAATGTGGCTTTTTTTAAATTTTTTCCATTAAGGTTGGTGGCAAGAAAATCAGCCGTGGTAGTAGCTCCGCCAGGCTTTTCGGTCCTGAAATCTAAATAAGGCGTTTCACCTATTAATTGAATGGCTTGATTAATATCTGTGACACCAGCCAAATCCACTATTAAACGGTAGTCGCCCCCCACCCTATCAATTCGAACATTTGGCTCGGAAACGCCAAACAAATTCACTCTTCTTTCAATAACATCTCTTAATCCCGACAACGCCGAGTCTCTTTCTTTGTCTGCAATATTGGCAACGTCAGCCTGATATACTAAATGCGTGCCTCCATATAAATCCAACCCTAAGCTGAAATCTCTGGGAGAATATGTGCCCAAGATGTCAACTTTTACGGCATTATTAAATTTTGTAGCAAAAATATTCCACGGCTTAGCCCAGTTGTATGTGCCCAAAAAAATTACAAATGCCAATAAAATAACCAAGAGCACGTATCTTCTTTGCGCGCCCCTGGGAGTAAAAATTTTTGCTAAAAAAGAAAAAAATGATCTCAAAAATTCCATAATTACATTATCTTAATGATATTGTATTTAATATTTTTCGAAGGAGTTTTAACATCTACGACATCTCCGACTTTTTTGCGCAGCAAGGCCGTGCCCAATGGAGATTCGTTGGATATTCT
>CAYHJU010000007.1:0-31402 GCA_964357175.1 uncultured Candidatus Saccharibacteria bacterium | reverse complement strand
ACTCCTAATGAAGCTCTGAGGTTGTCTTGAGTGCAAAATGTGTTTGCCTAAAACAGAAACCCCTTTTCTTTGTGTGGTGAACGTTGTAAAATGGTACTATGTGTGTTTTTGCATTAAAAAATTTATTTAAAAAATCATGGGCATTGAAGATATAAAAAAGAGGCTTTTCAAAAATGAACAAGAGGACAGTGAGCCCGAGAAAGAAAAAGAGCCAGTATTTTTTCGCGGAGAAGATTTTAAACCAGAAGAAAGCGGTCAGTCGTGGATAAGAGAAATAAAAAAAGAACCATTGGCCGCTGGGCAGGGAGCAGGCGCAGGACCTTCAGTCCTAGAAAAATTCTATCAATGGATTATTTTCTATCAAAAAAGGATTTATGCCATTTTAGGAGTGGCGACAGGTATTACTCTAATAGGTTTTTTGGTAGTATTTTTTATAGGCAGTGCCTCATTTGCCAAAAAAGATGTTTTGATATCAATAGATGGCCCTCCGCATGGTGATGCTGGATCAGAAGTGAATTACACGGTTTCTTACCAAAATAAGACAAAAGTGGTCTTGCGTGATGCCAAAATTATAGCTATTTTTCCGAAGATGTCGTTTATGGAGAACGCTTCCTTAGAGTATGGTCCGTATGCGCAATTTCAAAATATTGGTGATATTTCTCCTGGCGCCAAAGGCAGTTTTGAATTTAAGGCGAGAATTTTTGGAGCCAAAGATCAAAAATTGAGCGTCACCGCTAAAATTCGTTATCGTCCCGAAGGCATCACATCTGAATTTGAGAACGAAGATAATATAGATTTTTCTATCGATTCTGTACCCTTGGCAGTAAACTTAAATTTGCCACAAAGAGCGGTGGTGGGTCAGCCTTACGTTTTTAATATAGATTATACCAATCAAGGTGATGCCGAATTTAAAGACGTGTGGTTTTCTATGTTGTATCCTGCAGGCTTCAGTTTTCAAATTGCCTCTCCCACTCCTAGTGAGGGAAAAAACAATTGGAAGATTTCGTCTATCGCCTCGCGTTCTAGTGGATCCATTAGCATCAGCGGTATTTTGTCGGGAATGAGCGGCGAAGCAAAATCTTTTCAGGTGAAAGTTGGTCCCAAAGATGAATTTAATCAAATTGTAGAATATGTAAACTCTCAATCTTCCACGCCAATCTCCCAATCGCTTTTGGTTGTTTCACAGAAAATCAACAATGGTCTGCCGTCAAATGTTAGCGCAGGAGATTCTTTGAAATGGAACATACATTACAAAAATACTACTAGCATCGGACTTAATAATGTGCAAATATCGGTACAATTTCGGGGTAATATTTTAGATTTTGCAAAATTAAAATTAAATCAGGGCTATTTTGATTCACAAAATAATAAGATAATTTGGAACGCTTCCGATGTGCCACAACTGGCTTTGGTCGGACCATCTGCTGAGGGCGACCTGTCATTTAGTGTGGACGTTAAAGATCCTCCTCCGGTTTTTTCTTCTGGCGATAAAGATTTAGTGGAGAATATAAGCGTTTCTATTACATCTGCCTCGGTGCCAAATACGGGCGAGTTAGGCAATGTTCCCATAGGAAACGTTGACTCTGCGGATTTAAAACTTAATTCCAAAATAATTTTTGTGAGCAAGGGGCTTTATTATTCCGGTCCGTTCACAAATAGCGGTCCCATACCATTGAAAGTTGGACAGAAAACTACATTTACCATAGTTTGGCAGGTGACCAATTGGTCCTCGGATATTAGCGATGTCAGGGTGAAGGCCGGTTTGCCCAGTACAGCCGAGTGGTTGGGAGAAGTCTATCCTAGCGGAGCGCCTCTAAGCTACGACGCTTCTAGCGGGCAGATTACCTGGTTACCAGGACTGGTGAGGGCCGGAGCGGGCATCACCTCGCCCATTGAAGAAGTGGCTTTTCGTGTTAGAATAACTCCATCAATAAATCAATTGCGCCAGTCTGTGGTGTTGCTCAATCAAGCTCTTTTTGGCGCCCAGGATAGCTTTACCGGTAGAACATATCAAACTTTAAGCGAGGCGGTGAACACTGCGCTCAGGCAAGATCCTCGTTTTCCAACTGGTGGCGGATATGTTTCTCAATAATACATTTTTATGAAGCAGACAGATAATTTAACGGATAAAATGGACAAAGTCGTGAATCTTTGCAAGAGGCGCGGCTTTGTGTTTCCTGGATCAGAAATTTACGGAGGTATGGCGAACTCTTGGGACTACGGGCCCTTGGGAGTAGAGCTGAAAAATAATATAAAAAAATTGTGGTGGAAAAAATTTGTCCAGGAGCGTGATGATATGGTGGGAATTGACGCGGCTCTTCTCATGAATCCGAAAGTTTGGGAAGCGTCAGGGCATTTAAAAAACTTTACTGATCCCTTGGTTGAATGCAAAAAATGTCACAATCGTTTTCGTTCGGATACATTGGAAGGTCAAAAAAATTGTCCAGAATGCGGCGGAGAATTTACGCAGGCGCAACAATTTAATTTAATGTTCAAAACATTTATTGGTCCGGCGGAAGAAAGCGCCAATATTGCGTATTTTCGTCCAGAAACCGCTCAAGCAATGTTTGTGGATTTTAAAAATGTTTTAAATACTACGCGCAGAAAAATTCCTTTTGGTATCGCGCAAGTAGGCAAAGCTTTTCGCAATGAAATTACCCCGGGGAATTTTATTTTTCGCACACGCGAATTTGAGCAGATGGAAATAGAATATTTTATTCGTGAAAAAGATTGGAAAGAGTCATTTGAATATTGGTTAGGCGAAATGAAGGCATGGATGAAACTAATCGGCTTAAAAGATGAAGATTTGCATTTTGCGGAAATTCCAGACGGCGAGAGAGCGCATTATTCCAAAAGAACTGTGGATATAGAATTTGCCTTTCCTTTTGGCGTGAAAGAATTATATGGCATAGCTTATCGTACAGATTTTGATTTGAAAAATCATCAAGAAAAAAGCGGGACCGATTTAACCTATAAAGATCCTGTAGTTGGCGAAGAGCCGTTCCTTCCTCATGTCATAGAGCCGACTTTTGGTGTAGATAGGACGTTTTTGGCGGTTCTAATTGCCGCTTACCAGGAAGAACAAGCAAAGAGTGCCGAGGGCGAGGAGGAAGAAAGAATTGTTTTAAAACTTCCCAAAATGCTTGCGCCTATACAGGTTGCCGTTTTGCCCCTTTCTAAAAAAGAAGAGCTTTCTAGCGTGGCCCAAAAGATCGCGCAAGATTTAAGAAAAAATTTCACGGTGGATTATGATGAAACGCAAAGCATCGGCAAGCGTTATCGCAGGCAGGACGAAATAGGCACACCGTTTTGTGTGACGGTGGATTTTGAGTCTCTTGAAGACGAAGCGGTGACAATCAGGGAGCGGGACAGTATGGAACAGGAGAGAATAAAAATAAAAGAGCTAGAAAATTATCTTTCTGAAAAATTTAAGTAGAAATTTATGCCAGAACATATTTTAAAGCGCATTTCCAAATCAGGCTTGCGCATTTTGGGTATTCCGATGGTGGATTCACAATCAATCACCGTTTTAGTTTTGGTGGGTGTGGGCTCTGACTACGAAAATAAAAAAATAAATGGCGCCTCTCATTTTCTGGAACACTTGATGTTTAAAGGGACAAAAAAACGCCCATCGGCATTTTTAATATCTTCCGAGCTGGACCAGATGGGAGCTGAATACAATGCTTTTACTTCAAATTATTACACGGGATATTATATAAAAGCTGAAAAAAATCATCTTGGTAAAATGCTTGATGTCGTTTCGGACATGCTTTTTTGCTCCCTATATTCCAAAGAAGAGATCGAAAGAGAGCGGGGTGTTATTTTTGGGGAGATTGATATGTATGAAGACATGCCCAATCATCATGTGGAAGATGTTTTTATGGAGCTTCTTTACAAAGACCAGCCTCCCGGGCTTCCTGTTACTGGCACAAAAAAATCTTTAAAAAATATCAGCCAAAAGGACATCATAAACTATGTAAAAAATAATTACGGAGCTCAAAACGCCGTTTTGGTTTTGTCGGGTAAAATCAACGACAAAGACCTACTTTTAGCTGAAAAATATTTTGAAAATTTAAAAAGAAAAAAAGTTGCCGAGCAAAAAACTCCTAAAGAGATTCAAAAATCTCCTGCGATAAAATTTTTACACAAAAAAACAGACCAAACGCATTTTGTACTAGGCGTCAGGGCTTTTTCGGTAAAAGACAAAAGGCGTTACGCGATGTCAGTTTTAAGCATTATTTTGGGCGGCAATATGAGCTCGCGGCTTTTTATCAAAGTTCGGGAAAGAGAGGGGTTGGGATATTATATACATTCAAATTTAGATCTGCGTCCTAAATATGGATTTTTAGCCTTTAACGCGGGTGTGCACAATGACAAGGTTTTGCGTGCTGTGGATATAATAATTAATGAGCTCAACGATATAAAGAAAAACGGGGTAAGTGTTGATGAGCTTAAGCGAGCAAAAAACTATATAGAGGGGAAGACGCTGGTAAATCTTGACACTTCAGACGCGCTGGCAAATTTTTATGCTTCAGAAGAATTAATTTTCAATAAATCAGATTCTCCGCAAGAATATCTATCCCGGATAAAAAAAGTTTCCCCGAAAAACGTAAAAGATTTGGCGGAAGAAATTTTTGTCCAGGAAAAATTAAATTTAGCTCTCATCGGGCCAGATATAGACCGCTCAGGTCTTTACAAAATACTAAAAAAGATATAAAATATAAAGGATGCCGACAGAAAGATTGACAATAGATGTTTCTTATAAAACTCTCTGGCGAATAGCCGTGTGGGTTGTTTTGTTTTTTGTGGCTTTTTACGTGCGGGATGTTTTGATGGTTTTGTTATTGTCCATAATCCTAGCTTCGGTGGTGGAAATACCGGTTCAGTTTTTTCATAGATTTAAAATACCCCGAATCGCAAGCGTTTTAATAATATACGCTTTGGCCGTATTTGTTTTTGCTTTGATTGTTTATTTGCTTTTGCCGCCCCTGGTTGTTGAAATAAGAAACCTTTCCACGGTCTTGCCTCCGTTTTTTTACGAGCTTTCCGACGGATCGTTTTTACCGCAAATTCATTTAAATTTAGAAAGCACCACTAATCTTTTGGACATAATATCCGGATGGGTAAATTCTCAGACAAATATTTTATCGGCTTTGACGGGTTTTTTTGGCGGAGCGTCATCAGCCGTTATAGCTGTAGTGATTTCCTTTTATTTATCAACGCAAGAAAAAGGGATTGAAAAGTTTTTGCATCTTGTGTTGCCCCACGAAAGGGAACAATACATTATTGATTTGTGGAGAAGAGCACAAGACAAGATTGCCAATTGGTTGCGCGGTCAGATAGTTTTGGGGCTTTGTATGGGCGTATTGGTTTTTATTGGGTTAAAAATAATAGGCGTTAAGTACGCTTTAATTTTAGCTCTTGTGGCGGCTATTTTTGAAATAGTGCCGTTTGTTGGCCCGATTTTAGCGGCCGTTCCTGCTGTGGTGCTGGCATTTTTACAGGCGCCAATTTTGGCATTTTGGACAGTCGGCATGTTTTTAATAGCGCAACAACTTGAAAATCACGTTTTGGTGCCTTTGGTTATGAGGCGCTTGGTGAGCATGAATCCAGTAATTGTAATCATTGCTTTAATCTTGGGCGCAAAACTCGGAGGAATTTTAGGTGCTATTTTAGGGGTGCCAGTGATGTCGGTGATTGAAGAGGTGGTGGCTGATTTTAATAAGAAAAAGGCGCGCTCTTCCTAATTTATGTTTTTATATATTGTATCAACACCGATAGGTAATCTAAAAGACATCACGCTTCGCGCTCTTGATACGTTCAAGGGCGTTGATTTAATTTTGTGTGAAGATACCAGAGTCACATCTAAACTTTTACAAAAATATGATATTAAAAAACCGCTTCTTTCCTATCATCAGCATTCCAAAATAAGCCAAATAGATAAAATTTTGGAATTACTTGGGGAAGGAAAAAATATTGCCCTAGTTTCCGATGCTGGCACCCCGGGAATATCCGATCCAGGCAATATGTTAGTTCAAAAGACACTGGAAAAATTTGGTGATAGCGTAAAAATAGTGCCAATTCCGGGCGCCTCAGCACTTACCGCCCTGGCATCAGTCAGCGGAATTAATACGGACAAGTTTTTGTTTATGGGATTTTTACCTGTCAAAAAGGGCAGGTCTAAAATTTTAGAAGAAATAAAAAATTCAGAACATCCTGTAATTTTTTATGAATCACGATATAAAATTATAAAAACTCTAAATGATTTAAAAGGCATTGTGCCTTCAGCTCAAGCCATTGTTGGCCGAGAACTGACCAAGATTTTTGAAACCATTTACCGAGGTAAAATAGAAGAAGTTTTAGAAAAAATCAAAAATGATCCGCAAAAGGGAGAATACGTTGTGTTAATTCAAAATTAAAACCCCGCTTTGCGGGGTTATTAAATTACTTCAACTAAACAATCTTCATAGCTATACTTTGACCTATGATTATACGTTGCATCACTAGTGCATTCTTTAAAAAATTTAGAAGGTGGTATTTCAGATTTAGCGGAAAAGCAGATAAAAAAAGATCCATCTGGTGATTTTCCCACCATAATTTTTCCATCAATGGAGTATTGAGGAAAAATGTCATCTTCTTTGATTAGTCTCGCGTTGCGCAATTGGAATTTTCTGGGATTTGCCTTAATGTCTTCAATAATAGATTTTAAAAGAACAAATTTTTTATTCGTAGCGGGCGTTGATCTTTCTGCCATTTTTCCTCCTCGGACTTTAATCAGATATTACATTAAATATAATTCCAGTCAAATTCTTTTAAGTAAAAAAGCCCCCATGGGGGCTTAATATTTTGTTGAGTAAAAAATTACGGATATTCTACGAAACAGCCTTCGAGATTGAGACGACTTGGATCTTCTCGGCAAATTTTGGGTCGGCAGGCTTTGGGCCAAAAGATTAGATATCCCAAAAAGAGGTATTGAGAAGACAGCTCTCCTTGGTTTGGTTTGAATGCTACAAAATATTCACGACTGGCATTTTCCATGTGATGGACAACAAGAATGCCTTTTCGATAAATGCCCTCATGTTCGTAAACAGCACTCCGGCCATTTAAAGAACAGCCGTCATAACCGATTCTCGTCAAGGCATCTTTGAGCGGAATCATTTCGATTGGCTTGGTTGTTTCGTTCACTCGCGGCCTCCTTTTTAAAGAGTCGTCTCTGTCCTCAAGCCATTATTAGCAAGAGACCATTGCTTTATTTCTACCGCAGTTCATTCAATAAGTCAAGTTCCATGCAAGACAAATTTATGCTAATGTTTAGTTGTCATATTCTACTCTGCCAGCTGGCGGACTATTTACTACTTTCTTCACCCTGTTAAATAGAGCGGAGCTCTAATTTGCGGGGCAAATTATTTAACAGGGTAAATATATGTTAATCGACTCACACGTCCACGTTCATTTCGGAGATTTTAAAGATGATGCTGATGAGGTGATAAAAAGGGCGCTATCACAAAACATATGGCTGATTAATGTCGGCACAAATAAAAAAACTTCACAAGAAGCCCTTGATTTGGCGCAAAAATACTCAGAGGGAGTTTTTGCGGCAGTTGGCACGCATCCTCACGATGCAAAGGAAAAATTGAAGACGGACGATCAAGAAAAAGGCTTTGAATTTTTATTGGCGCTTGCTCAAAAGGACAAGGTGGTTGGGATAGGCGAGTGTGGCCTGGATTATTTTAAACTGGATGATGAAAACATAAAAAAGGAGCAGAAAAATTTATTTTTGCGTCACATTGAACTTTCTCAAAAATCTCAAAAGCCGCTGATAATTCATTGCCGCGATGCCCACAAAGACATGCAGGAAATTTTGCGTGCCCATAAAAATGATTTGCTTAAAAATCCTGGCGTAATGCATTTTTTTACCGGATCTAAAGAAGATGCTAAAATTTATTTGGATATGGGATTTTATATCTCCTTTTCTGGCGTGATAACTTTTGCGCGGGATTATGACGAAACTATACGTTTTGTGCCGAAAGATAGAATTTTAATAGAAACGGACGCGCCTTATGTTTCACCCGTGCCTTTTCGCGGAAAAAGAAACGAGCCTTCCTATGTAAAATATGTTGCCGACAAATTGGCGGAGATTTTAGAGGAAGATAAAGAAAAAATATACAAACAAACTTTTGATAACGCAAAAAATCTCTTTAGGTTTTAATCAGTGAGGTGTCAGCATCTAAGGTATTGACTTTTCCAATAAAGCGTTTTAGAATGTAAGCGTTCTTTTACAAAAGGAGGGTCATCATGCCGACTTGTCCAAGAAAGGTTATTTTGAATTTATTTGATCGGAGAATTGGATTTACCAAAGAAGATATTAGGGCGGATTTTATGAAAATCCAAAAGGAAGCTCCCGCCAATCTTGATCTGCTTATAGATGAGTGTCTTTGCTGGGGGCTACAATTTGGCCTTTTGAATTGTGATGGAGAAACCTACTTTAATGCGCGAAACCGGTCGTTAAACCAACAAAAGGAGGCGTGAAGTGTCGAAAGGTCTAGCAGAGCGCGCCACACACAATGTCAAGGTTCTTATGGGGCTCATTAACGCTTGGGAGGAAGTTAACGGGCGCAACAATTTTACGGCAGACGAGATAGAAAGAACATTTGCCAAAGCAAACGATGGCGACATCTGGATTGACGGATGTTCTTCGGTAGAGGAATTTTTGGAGAACTTGTTCAGGTTGCATGATTTGGATTGCGAATTCGTTCCTTCGGCGGTTTATTCTCTTCCAAAGAAGAGTCGCGAAGATGTATGAGACAGAAATCGAAAACGGAAAAAAATTGGTCCAAAGAATTGAGGAGCTGACTTCACGTGACGCAGTAACTTGGCGGCAAGCCAACAGATGCGGGATTTTTGATAGATATGAGTGTCGTCTTGGTAATCTACTGTTTATTTTTGAGGAGTGTGGTGGCGTCTTTATTGTCTTGACTGGTCGCGATAATAGTTTTAGGGACATCTTTCGTGAAGCGCGGTGCGGAATTTTGAGGATTGAGATTAGAGATCAGCTACAGCGCCAGAAAACATTGTGTCTGGCAAAAGATGCCGGTCAATTACTGGATATCCTTACAAAAACATTCGGTAATACATAAATTAACACACCGCCTTGCAACGCAGGGCGGTTTTTTATTTAACAGGGTTGACACGACGCGACCCACCTTGTTATTCTTAAGGCAAGTTAGTTTTTTAAAAAGAAAGAGGGGATGATGCTCAAAAGAGAGAAGCAGGACTCTTTTTCAAAATTGATTGATAAGTTGGTGGATTTGACTAATGGTGACAAGATCTTTTGGGAAACCCATCTGGGTCTTTCTCGTTGTAAATCATGCGATATTGAGTTTACGATTGATAATCCACAAGACGGAAAACCGACTTTTTATATCGAAAATGGACCAGACAAATCAACAATTACTAGCTACAAGGTTCGTGATCTTATTTCTGCCATTTATGACCAAGAGCGTCGTTTCTATCCCGTGTCGCCGCCTGATCCTACAATTAAAGAGCGAGAAATTGAACAGAAAAAGAAGTGCCTAGAAAGTTGTAGCGACGCTGTTGAGATTTTGAGCAGGACGTTTCCTAAGTAATTAATAATCATGCCGGCTCAAAAGCCGGTTTTTGTTTTGAAATTTTCTGATTTCGTTATATATTAAAGAAGTCGTGGTTTTAGATAAAAACAAATAATGATTCGCTATAACCATCAAAAAATCGAGAAAAAATGGCAGAAAAAATGGATTCAGGACAAACTTTACAGCGTGAAAGATGAAGTGAAAAACAAGCCAAATTTTTACGAACTTGTAATGTTCCCGTATCCTTCGGGCAATTTGCATATTGGGCATTGGTACAATTTCGCGCCAGCTGACGTAGTGGCGCGTATGAAAAGAATGCAGGGTAAAAACGTCTTGCTCCCTATTGGTTTTGACGCATTTGGCTTGCCAGCGGAAAATGCTGCCATTCAAAGAAAGATTCATCCGGAAAAATGGACTCTGCAGAATATTAAAAATATGCGTACGCAACTCCAAAGCATTGGAACGATGTTTGATTGGTCGCGTGAAGTTATTACTTGTCTGCCAGAGTATTACAAATGGACTCAGTGGCTTTTTATAGAGTTATACAAAGCAGGGCTTGTCTACCGCGATAAGACCTTAGCTAATTGGTGCCCAGAAGATCGCACGATTTTGGCAAATGAACAGGTGGAAGACGGTAAGTGTGAAAGATGCGGATCAGCTGTTGAGCAAAAAGTTTTAGAGCAGTGGATGATAAAAATAACGGATTATGCAGAAAATTTGCTTGATGGTTTAGATAAAATGGATTGGCCGGAAAAAACGAAACTGATGCAAAAAAATTGGATAGGAAAATCAGAGGGGGCAATTATTAAATTTTCAATTTCTAATTTTCAATTTTCAATTAAACCTGAAAATTCCCAGGCGTCAAAAGAACAAAAATACATAGAGGTTTTCACAACGCGTCCCGATACTATTTTTGGCGTTACATATTTAGTTTTGGCTCCGGAAAATCCATTAGTTGATATTTTAACTGTGCCAAACCAGAAAAAAGAAGTGGAAAATTATAGAAAACAAACTGCGGCAAAATCTGAGCTAGAGCGCCAATTTTTAAATAAAGAAAAAACCGGAGTTTTTACGGGAGCGCATGTCATAAATCCTGCCAACAGTGAAAAGGTCCCTGTTTATATATCCGACTATGTTTTAATGAATTATGGAACAGGCGCGGTAATGGCGGTACCAGCGCATGACCAAAGGGATTTTGAATTTGCCCAAAAACTTCGCTTATCGATTAAAGAGGTTGTTAGGCCCGAACATGGATTGAAAGATGAAAATGTTTTTAAAGCGTTTGAAGATGATGGGATTTTAATTGAGTCGGGGCAATTTTCTGGGCGTAAATCTGAAAAGGCTAAAGCTGAAATTGTTGAGTGGCTTGCGCAAAAAGATTTAGGAAATAAAAAAACAAATTATCGTCTGCGCGACTGGACAGTTTCTCGTCAAAGATACTGGGGTTGTCCCACACCGATGATTCATTGCCAAAAATGCGGCTGGCAGGCTGTGCCAGAAAAAGATCTACCAGTTTTGCTCCCTAAAATAAAAAATTATCTACCCGAGGGCGAAGGGAAGTCTCCTTTGGCAAATTCAGAAAAATTTGTAAATACCAAATGTTCAAAATGCGGCGGCCTGGCACAGCGCGAAACAGACACCCTGGATACTTTTATGGATTCGGCGTGGTATTTTGCGCGCTATACTGACTCCAAAAACAAAAAATCTTTTGCCGATAAGAAGAAGCTAGACGCTTGGTTGCCAATCGATTTATATATCGGTGGAGCTGAACATGCTACGAAACACTTGATATATGCCAGATTTATCGGGCAATTTTTACACAACGAGGGATATTTAAAAACCAAAGAGCCGATATTAAAAATGCGTCACCAGGGATTAATCCTGGGGCCCGACGGGCAAAAAATGTCCAAGTCTAAAGGCAACGTTGTCGATCCTGATCAGGTTGTGAAAGTTTTTGGAGCTGATTCAACGCGCATGCATCTTTGTTTTATGAGCGAATATTCCCTGGGCGGACCATGGGAGACGAAGGGGATTTTAGGCGTGAATAGGTTTTTAATCAGAGTTTGGAATTATTTTAACGATAGAGAAAAATTTATAAAAAAACATGGTTTATACAGTCTTGGAAACAGACAAAAAGAGCTTGATGTGTTAATTAACAGAACCATCAAATTTGTTGAGGAAGACATAAATAATCTAAAGTTTAATACGGCAATTAGTAAGTTGATGATATTATTTAATACTTTAGATGAAACCATATCGTTGAAAAATGAGCTTGGTGGTCGGGTAAGATATTTAGACGGAGAAAGAAGTGATAAAATTTTAAAACTGCTCGCTCCTTTTGCCCCACACATTACTGAGGAAATTTGGCGTGAAATTTTAAAACACAAAAAAAGTATTCATCTGGAGGAATGGCCTAAATATGATGAAAAATTTTTAGAAGAAGACGAGTTTGATTTAGTGATTCAGATAAACGGCGTTTTGCGCGATTTAGTGCGCGTGCCGAAAAATATCACCAAAGAGCAGGCTGAAAAAATTGCTCTTTTACAGCCCAAAATAACAAAATATTTTGAAGGAAAAAATATCAAAAAAGTAATATTTGTCCCGGGCAGATTAATTAATTTAGTTTTATAAAAATATGTGTGGAATAGTAGCCTACATCGGAAAAAGATCAACAGAGGACGTTTTGATTGAAGGATTAAAGAGTTTAGAATATCGCGGATATGATTCGGCGGGATTAGCTTTGCAGGAAGACGGAAAAATTACACTTAAAAAAGTGGTGGGACGCGTGAAAGGGCTGGATGAGAAAAGGAGCCAGAAAGAATGGATTTTAGGTATCGCTCATACGCGCTGGGCGACACACGGAAAACCATCAATCCCCAATGCCCATCCGCACCACGATTGCCAGAAAAACATTTATTTGGCGCACAACGGCATTATTGAAAATTATCTTGATCTTAAAAAAGAATTAGAAAAAAAAGGACATAAATTTTATTCGCAGACAGATACAGAAGTTTTGGCGCACCTGATAGAAGAAAATTATAAAAATAAAAAATCTTTGGAAAATGCTGTTGCCCAAAGCCTGCAGAAGGTCAAAGGGACTTATGGAATTGCCGTTATTTCAAAAAGTGAGCCGGGGAAAATTGTGGCTGCCAAAATGTCCAGCCCTTTATTGATAGGGCTGGGACAAAACGAATTTTTTATCGCTTCGGACGCTGCGGCGGTTTTGAAATACACCAACAAGGTGGTTTATTTAAATGATGGGGAAATGGCCATTATTAATGGAAACCAGATCTATTTTCAAACTATCGGAGAAAAATCAATCAAAAAATCATCACAGACACTGGAGTGGTCGTTGGACCAATCCAAAAAGGGCGGCTTTGCGCATTTTATGCTGAAGGAAATTTTTGAAGAGCCAGAAGCTTTGCGCAATACTTTTCGCGGACGCCTTATGCCAAAATCCGGAGAGGTGATATTGGGCATTGAGGCGGAAATGGGAGCGCGCCTGAAAAATATAAACCGTATAATATTTTGCGGATGCGGCACAGCATATCTGGCGGGGCTCTACGGGAAATATATCGCCGAGGACTTTTTGGGCATTGAGGCCAAGGTGGAGCTAGCATCTGAATTTAGATATCAAAATCCAGTAGTGGGTCCAAATGATTTATTTGTAGTGGTATCGCAATCGGGCGAGACGGCAGACACCTTAGCGGCATTGCGCCTTGCCAAAGAAAGGGGCGCGCTGACTTTGGGCATTGTGAATGTGGTTGGTTCCACCATTTCACGCGAAACTGATGGAGGAATTTTTAATCACATCGGACCTGAAATAGGGGTTGCCTCAACCAAAGCACTTTTATCTCAAATGGGAGTTGTAAACCTTTTGGTTTTGATGATTGCTAAATATCATCAAATAAAATTATTAAAACGCAAAACATTAGCACAGACACTTGCAAAAATTCCTGAGCAAATTGAAAAAATTTTAAAGCAATCAAAAGAAATTAAAAAAATTGCGCAAAAGTATAAAAATTACAAAAATTTTCTTTACATTGGTCGCGTCTTTAATTTGCCGACGGCTTTGGAGGGCGCTCTTAAACTTAAAGAAATATCCTATATTCACGCCGAGGGATATGGGGCGGGGGAGATGAAACACGGGCCCATTGCGATGATAGATGAAAATTTTCCGACACTAGCGATTGTGCCGCAAGGAGAAACATATGAAAAAATGATTTCAAATATCCAGGAGATAAAAGCTAGAAACGGAAAAATTATCGCCATAGCTACGGAGGGCGACAAGCTTATTGGAAAAATCGCCGACGATGTATTTTATGTTCCCAAAACTATTGAATCTTTGACAACTCTTTTAAATATCATACCTCTTCAGCTTCTGGCATATTATGTCGGCACATCTAAAGGTTATGATGTGGACAAGCCAAGAAATTTAGCAAAATCGGTGACAGTAGAATAAATAGGTTGTTTTCTGTAGGTATAAAAATTTACACAAAAAAGCCGCCGCGTTTGACGCGGCGGTTAATTTTATTTTTTTGTCTGAGCCTTAAGAAGGCTGATCGCCTTTTTAAGCTGAGAATCGTTTTGTGGCAAAATGTCGCCAAAAGTCCAAACCGGCAATCCGGGCGCTATCTCGTAGTCCGGCACCACTCCATTTTCGTTCCAAGTAGTACCATCGGGCAGGAAAAGATATGAGTTGGGGATGCTCAAAGAGTCTCCATTGCTCAATTCAACGGGAATCTGAGAGATTCCTTTTCCTCCACTCTGCTCGCCTACAATTAGGGCGCGCTTATGGTATTGCAGAACCGCCGAAACGACTTCGCTGGCAGAGTAACTGTTGCCGTTTATTAAAATAACCAAAGGTTTATCAGTGCAGCCCTCCTTCACGAATGAAACAGAGGTGCTTTGCGGAAGATTCCTGAAATTTTGGATATACAGGATTTTTTCAGGTGGTAGAAAATAAGACGCAATAAATTTGCAGGCCTTGGCGCTTCCTCCGGGGTTATCTCTCAAATCGATCACATAACCCCTGACGTTAGAAAATTGTCCAATACATTTAATAAATTCTTCCCCGGTGTTCGTTTTAAAGCTTCTGATCTGTATGTACAAAAAACCATCGATTTTCTTGCAAATCACTGAGGGCATCGCAAGCTCTTTTTTGTTTGAAATTATGTAAAAAGTTTTGTTGTTACGCACAATGCCCAAGATTACTTTGTCCGATGCAAGATAGCTTTCTTCGTCAAAAACGTCTTTTCTGTGTGTAATCTCTTGGTCATCAACGCTGATAATTTCATCTCCTTCGCGAATGCCTGCAATTTTAGCCGGAGAATCAGGCGCCACATATCTGACGAAGTAGTGTCCTGATCTTACAGCCAGCAATGCCCCTATTGTTTTTCTGGGACGACCGTCATCTTTTTCTACGTAATAGCAGTATTCGTGGAGTTGTTCTACCATGCCTTTACGCATGTTGTCTTCCATTTCATCAGGAGTAATGGTCTGAAAATAAAACAAATTGAGATTGCGCTTAATCTCTTCAAGAAGGGGGTCACTATTCGTGATCACAACATTAGGAAGGATTGTTACCGGTAAAACAGGGCGTCTTTTTTCAATGCGGCTATCATGAATAAAAACGACAATAATTAGAGAGGCCAGGGCTAGTGCAAAAAGTACATAAAAAACTAAACGAACTTTAAAAGTAAAAAATCCTTTCCGGGGCCTTTTGAAGCTGGGCATCTGCCACTCCTTTTTGTTAAGGTTCTAAGTTAATTATATAACTACAATTTTAAATAAGTAAACCCCCACACCTATGCGTAGGTGTGGGGGTAAACCTTTTTGTTTGCGAGGGCGCTCCCAAGTGTTTGGGTGCGGCTGTTGTTTTGAAAAACCATCCGCAGGAAAATTTGCTTGGTATTTAAAATGAAACCTATTTTATAGGTTTCATTTTAAATAAATTTTCCGAGGACGTGATGAAATCGCTCGCAGGAAGCGATTGAGTGTGTTTTGAGAAACAATAGCCGCACCCAAATATTAGAATTTATTTAATTTTTTTATTTCATCGCGCGCGATTTTTCTGTCGTCCCATTTTAATTTTTTATTGTCGGCTATCATCATCCAAGGTTCTGATCCCTTCCCGCTGATTATTACCGCGTCATCATATTGGACGCTTGAGAGAGCTTTACGAATCGCCATTTTTCTGTCCAAAATCAAATGCGGTTTTTTATTTTTAACTCCCTTTGCCACATCATTCATGATGCTTTTAGGGTCCTCGTCGTAGGGATCTTCGTTGGTGATAAAAATGGTGTCGCAAAATTTATCAGCAATTTTTCCTAGCTCAGGCCTTTTCCATTTATCTCTGCCTCCTCCGGTCGCTCCCAAAACGCAAGTCAGTTTTCGTGGTTTTTGATTATAAATTCCCAGTTTTACGGCCGAATATAAATTTTTTAAGGCTTCGGGCGTGTGAGCATAATCCACCAAGACTAAAGGTTTTTGGTGTACAACCTCCATTCTGCCGGATACGCCGTGAAAATTTTCCAGAGCTTTTTTGACTAAATCTTTTTTTATTTGCAGAGCGTGGGAAATAGCAATAGCCGCGGCGGCGTTTTGAACATTAAACTCGCCGAACATCGGCAAGAAATACACATTATTATCTATCGAGAAACTGATGCCCTGTTTCATGGATTTTACGCCCCTGTAAATTAAAAGTGGTATGGGTTTGCCTATGCGGTTGCGAACAATAATATTTTCACCCGCAAATCCAAGAATTTCATCGGCATTGTAGTGTGTAAAATTTTCCGCATTTTTGTCGCTGGCATTAACCACAATCGTTTTATATATTTTTTTGCCACCGACTATTTTGTGGGGTTGCGATATTAGTTGTTGAAAGAGTTTTTGTTTGGCGCGGCGATAATTTTCAAAACTCCCATGCCGTTCAATGTGTTCGCGGCTGAGATTGATAAAAGCGGCCACATCAAAATTTAAAAAATTGCCGCGAAATTGCTTTATTCCTTCTGATGTTACTTCTATTACGGCGTATTTGCATCCCGCGTCTACCGCTTTTCTTAGAAATTTTTGTATAAAAAATCTGCCCGGCATGGTCATTTTGTAATAATTGGTTTCTTCTTCGTCGCCTATTTTAAACGAAACAGAAGAAATGTGGGCAGTTTTACCTGCCAAGTTCAAAATGGAGCTTAACATATGCACCACAGTGGTTTTGCCGTTGGTGCCCGTGACACCGATGAGTATCAGGCCATTGGAGGGGAAGCGATAAATAAGCGATCCTAAAAAACTATACAGCCAATGATAGACGGGACTTAAAAATTCAAACACAACCGGCGGAACACCTTTTTTAATTTTTGATAAAAACTTTTCCATTTTTTAGATAAACTTCAACCATTTTTTTAATTGTAAGTTTGATCGCGAAAAGATTTTATAAATTTTATAGCCAATATTATTTATTGAAAAATCATATGAACCGATATATTCAACCTCTTTTCCACCAAAACCCTCCTTAAAGCGAGTAGCCCCGGGCCATTTTTTTTCATCAATTCCCCAGAGGTCATATTCTGAAAATCCCGATTTTTTTGCATTTTTCATAATTTCCCAATGTAGCAAATATGGAGCCATCAAATTCCTGTGATCGGAGGAGGACGCGCCATGCAAATATGTGGCGCGTTTGCCATAAAAAATGACCATATCGGCGGCAAGCAGAGTGTTTCCCAAAAACGCGCCAAAAATCTTTACCCCCACACCTTTAGCGCTATTTAAAATCTTATCGCCTATATTTTGGTCTGGGTTGGCATGTCCATTAGGTTCTTTGTTTTGCGGTAAGGTGTGGGGGTTTGCCCCTATTGGTTTTTCTGAACCGGAGAAAAAACTAAACAGCCTGCCGTAATAGCTGTCTGGATGCAGATGAAATTTATTGCGGGAAGACGTTTCGTGTAAAAGTTCCAAAAACGGCTCTATTGAATCTAATTCACGAACTTCGATATTATTTTTTTGGGCAACTTTGATATTGTATCTTGTTTTGGACTGCATAACCTTAAGCAGATCTTCCTCGGACAAGGCTAGATTTAAAATAGAAGTTTTTTCCGGTTGCATTGTGTGAGGGGCCTTTTCAAATCCTAAATTTTTTATTTTTGAAACCAATTCTTCGGTGTGCGGGTGGCAAAATTCCATTCTTACAAAAAGTGGTTTAGGTTTAGAGTTTGAAAAATTTTTGGAAAAATTGGAAAAATCTTTTAAAAATATTTCCAGAGCCGCACCGCCTCCTATTGGTCCACGAGGACAGTACCAGTATCCTCCAAAAAGAGGAAGCTTATAAAAATAAAAATTAGCCACCATCTTGTCGTCGGGTGGAATATCTTTTTCCATAAAAAAATTAAAATGTAATGATTTTCTACCCAAGCTTTCCTGAAAGAGCGTCCAGTCGTGGGATTGTAAAAAAGAAGCGGATTTTTCAACCCATTCTTCTAGATTTATTTCGTCATCGCTTATGTTTTTTTCTTGCATGAAATTTTTACCCCCACACTTAGTTTGCGCAAAATTTTTCGCAAAGCCAAGATTAAAATAATTAATAATTTTTCAGTATAAATTAAACTTTTGTTGACTCTAACACCAAAATTTAAAGCTTTGCGCCTGCCTGCCGGTAGGCAGGCGCAAACTAAGTGTGGGGGTTTATTTTTTCTGTCTCAATATCTTCAGCAAATTTTTTATCTTATTTCCGGTGCCAGAAATTTCAGGGCTCAATTTTTCCAACGCCTCATTTACTTGGGATCTTGTATAGCCAAAACTCATCAAAACTTCAATCACATCGGCGCTTTCGCCAATCTTTTCAACAGGCGCGCCCGTAGATAGCTCAGACACTTTTGTCTTTAAGTCTATGATTATTCTTTCAGCTGTCTTTTTGCCGATCCCAGACACTTTAGTCAAAATATCTGCCTCGCCCCGCAATATCGCGGCCTTCAAAGAATTTAGTGAGGCCACGCCCAAGATTAAAAGCGCCGTTTTTGGTCCGACTCCAGATACGGTGGTTAGCAGATTGAAAAACTCTAGCTGTTCAATGGACGGGAATCCAAAAAGCTCCAGCGAGTCTTGGCGCACAAAAAGCGAGCAGTAAATTTCGGATTGCTTTCCTGTGGCGGGAAGTTTGGATGCAAATTCAGGGTTTATAAAAACCTTAAAACCAATTCCTCCGGCATTTAAAATCACAAATTTATGGTCTTTGTGTATAATTTCTCCTTTTAAATAAGAGATCATAATGAATATTTTTTATAATTCTAAATCCGCGCGCTCCTCCTCGCCATAAGTGGCTTCAAAATCAAGTTTTTTATATTCAAAAATTTCTTCTTGTTTAAAAAATATTTTTAGTTCTCTTTCGGCAGTGTCCAAGGCATCCGAAGCGTGCACTATAGTAGCTTGTCCGGAAATTGAAAAATCTCCTCGAATTGTTCCCATATCTGCTTCGCGGCCTTGTGTTTTTCCGCACATTATTCTTACTACTGCCACCGCATCAATGCCTTCAAGTGCCATGGCTACAACAGGTGAGCTTTTCATAAAATTTTTCAGCGTACCAAAAAAAGGCTTATCTTTATGTTGGATATAGTGTTCGTCCAGCAAGGCGTCTGAAAGATGAATCATTTTTAGGCCGATGATTTTCAGGCCTTTTTTCTCAAATCGAGAAATTATTTCCCCAAGCAAATTTCTTTGCAAAGCGTCCGGCTTTAATAAAACCAAAGTTCTTTGAAATTTCATAAATTTATAAAGTTAGTGTTTACAACTTCATTATAAGTTATGTATAAACTTGGCGCAATTGGCGGTAGGCTCAATGATGTTTCAAGCTTGACTAATTAAACCTATTGTGATAGCCTTTCATCAAGCTCTCGGAATGGTTCCGAGGCGAAGGAATTGTTCTTTGAAAAAGGAGGAAAAAGATGAAGACAGTAAAACGATTCGGAGCTTTGTCTGTGTTGTTTGTTTTTCTATCAACCGTGTTCGTGTTGGCACTAACGCTGCAGGAACAAAGGCGATCTAGACTCACTCAACAACGAAGCGATGCGCATCAATTGGTGATTGAGGCATGCCAAGATCAAAAAATTACCAGTGCCGAGATGAAAAACATCCTGAGGGCGGTGAAAAATTTTCAGAAAGAATACAGCGAGGCAGTTTCAATCTATGGAGATGGTATGGGTGACAAAATTGACGAACGTCTTGAAAAAACGGTTGATTACTACTACGATCCTGATCTGCTCAAGCAAGGGCGCGCCAATCAGCCTAAAATGAAAAGGTTGCTATCCGATTTTAGTGGGCGGGATATTCTTAAAATAGAGAGAATGTTCTCGTGGGATCGTTTTATAAAACTTTGTTTCTGGATGCTTCTCGGAGTTATTTTGTTCCGTATCGGCTACGCGTTGGATAGTGGTGTTTTGGGGGTCGTGGGTGGTGTGGTTGCCATAGTAGTTTTTTTCGTCACGGTAATCCTTCTGATAATTTAGATTATATGCTTAATCTATTGCACTAAAATTAAACAAGGGGCGAAGCGCATAAGCGCTTCGCCCCTCTTTTTATTTTTATTCTTCGACTTCGCTCAGAATTAAAAAGACGCCATTTTAAATGGCGTCTTTTTAATTTTACTCAATGGGTTTTTCTTCCGAAATGGCCATCTGTGGCTCAACGATTTCTGGCGAAGTGTTTTCTGTTTGTTCGGGCTGATTTTCTAGGACCACATCTTTATTTTCTTCGAGTATTTCCGCGGGCACTTCCATCGCCTCTATCACGGGAATTTCTGTTTTTTCAGATGGTTTTCTCAAGCTCAATATCAGTTTGTGGTCTTTGGATGAAAACGCCAACACAAAAAACTGATATTTATTTCCTACGCTTAGATTTTTTGCGTCCTTGTTTTCTTCCGCGGCAAGTTCCGAAGAGGGCAAGAGTCCCTGGATGTTTAAGTCGGTGTAAACTATAGCGCCAAATTTATTAAATTTTTTGACTGTGCCGGAAACGACGCTTCCTCGCTTGAGATCAGCTTCAGCTTTCTCCCACGGATTTTCTTTCAGAGCTTTAATAGACAAAGATATTTTGTTTTGGTTTTTGTCGATAATTTTAGCCTTAACTTCATCGCCAACTTTAAATAAATCCGCGGGATTTTCAATAAGCTGCCAGTCCAGCTCTGAAATATGAGCCAACCCTTCCAATTTCGGCGCGCCTGCAGGAGCTCCTTCGGGGCTAAATGTTATGAATACCCCAAAGTCCACTACGCTGGATATTGTTCCGTCTACTATATCTCCGACATTGCACAATGATATAACCTTGGAAAATGCCTCATCCGGAATATCCTTCTCGGAAACAATCAAATGTTTCTCCGCTTTGTCCGCAGTAATAATTTTTACATCAAATTCCTGCCCAACAAATTTATTGAGCTCATCAAGAATTTTTTGTTTATCTCCGCCTTCTACTCGCGGGTAGTGGCTGTTTTTCAATTGAGAGACCGGCAAAAACGCCTGAACTCCGTTGACTGTGGTAATAAGTCCGCCACGATTGGCTTTTTGTATTTTTACTTTGACAACTTTACTTTCACGCAGAGAACTTTCAAAAGAATTCCACAAATCTTCCTGCAAGGTGTCATGAATGGAAAGTTCTATATATCCCTGATAGCCATCAATTTCCAAAATCTTAACGCTAATAGAGTCTCCCAATTTTAAAGATTTTATATAATTTTGAGCTGAAATAAATTCTCTTCCAAAAACCACGCCTGTTTTAAATGGTCCCAAATCAACCAGTATCATATTGCTCAGCTTATTTATCACTTTGCCTTCCAAGGTGTCGCTGACATGAGGAATAGGACAAGCTCCCTGATTCTTAAAAAATTTGTCCATCGAACTTTTACTTTTGTCGCTTACAATTAAATTTAATTTATCGTTCATACTAATTAGTTGGTAAATGCGATTATTTGATAAATGAATGGCAAAAATTTATATTTGCCGCGTCAAACGCGGCATCGCCACGTTTGACGCGGTTTTGCCAAACTGATGATAATTGTAGCAAGAAAAACACTTTTGGCAAGCACAGGGCTGTTTGTGCGGGGTTCAGCGCGAGCTTCTAAAAAACCTGTCACAAAATTGGGTGTTTCAGCTATTGAATTAACATAAAAAATTTGTTATTATTTATGTATAATTTTCATTTTTTATGACAATAACTTGGCACGGACAATCATGTTTTCGTTTGCAAGGAACCGATGTTTCAATTTTAATTGATCCTTTTTCTTCCGAAATAGGCCTTGTGGCTCCTCGTTCGAAAAACGACATAGTTTTAATCAGTCACAATCACCTTGACCATAATAATTATAATGGCGAGGGATTTAAAATTTCCGGCCCCGGAGAATATGAAGTAAAAGAAGTTTCTGTTTTGGGCATTGAAGGGTATCATGGTGAAGATGAAAAAAATAAAGAGCTTATCACTATATATAAAATAAAAATGGAAGGCATCACGCTTTGCCACTTGTCTGATTTTGGTCAGAAGACTTTTTTGAAAAATCAGTTGGACTTAATCGGGGACGTAGATATTCTTTTTGTGCCTGTGGGCGGAGAGTATTTGCTGGATGGAAAAAAATTAAAGACGCTTAATGGGGAAGAGGCTTCGGAAATTGTAAATGAGATAGAGCCACGCATTGTAATCCCTATGCATTACAAAGTGCCAGGGCTAAAAATAAAAGAGGATGGCGTGGAAAACTTTTTGAAAGCAGAAGGAGAAAAGAATCTTGAGCCGGTGGAAAAGTTAGTTATTAAGAAAAAGGATCTTGACGACGAGGGAAAAACTCGCATAGTGATATTAAAAACTCCATGAGTTTTCTCGAGTCCAAAATTGAAAAAATACAAAAAATGCCAGAATTTGAAAGGAGAAGAATTTTTTGGAGATTGATTTTTATTTTTGTGCCGCTCGCGCTTATCTTGGGAATTTATTTAATTTTTCTAAGTTTTGATACGGGTGTGAAAAAAGAGGGGGCGTCAAGCGACAATACAGGCGACAATTCTCTGGAAAATTTGCTCAATGATTCCCAAAAGAGTTTTCTAAATGTAAAAGATTCCCTAAATAATTTGAAATCAATTTATTCCACGAGCCTGCCTAGTGCCTCGCCAGATTTTTCCGGCGCGCCCCAAAATAGTTTGGAAGAAAATAAGGTTTATTTTATAAGCCCAGCCCCCTCTACGCCCTAAACAATTTTAATAAACCCCCACACCTAATGGATGTAAAATTTTCGGCTAATAAAATTAAATAAGATAAGTGATGTCTAAAATAGAAACTCAATTTAAAAAATTATTAATAAAAATTTAAAAAGTTTAGCACACCAATTAGGTGTGGGGGTAAATTTATGCCAGGAAAAAAACCTAAAGAAGATAATATTGTAAAATCCGAAGAAAGAATTGAATCGCAGGAGATTGTTCAGGAAATGAAGCAATCTTATTTGGATTATGCGATGTCCGTCATCGTTTCTCGCGCTTTGCCAGATGTTCGTGATGGCCTGAAGCCAGTTCAGCGCCGCATTCTTTATGCGATGCATGAGATCGGCCTTAAACACAGCGCTAAATTTAGAAAATCTGCCGCGGTAGTTGGAGAGGTAATGGCAAAATACCATCCACACGGCGACGCTTCAATATATGACGCTATGTCGCGCATGACGCAGGATTTTTCTTTGAGATATCCTTTGGTGACGGGACAGGGAAACTTTGGTTCCATTGATGGCGATCCGCCAGCGGCGATGCGCTATACCGAGGCAAAGCTCGCGGCAATTTCTGAAGAAATACTTTCCGATATTGAAAAAAACACAGTAGATTTTAAGGACAATTATGATGGCAGTAAAAGGGAGCCATCTGTTTTGCCGGCGCGTCTTCCCCAGCTTCTTTTAAATGGCAGTATGGGTATCGCTGTCGGTATGGCCACCAACATTCCACCGCACAATATAAATGAAGTTGTGCAGGGCCTTGAGCTTTTAATCGATCATCCAAAATCGGACGTAGGGGATTTAGTCGAGGTGATAAAAGGACCAGATTTTCCAACCGGAGGATATATTTATAATAAAAAAGACATTATAGCGACCTATGCCACGGGCCGTGGACCCATATTGATGCGGGGCAAAGCGGATATCGAAAGCCCGGAATCCGGAGGAGGAGGAAAGAAGATGCAAATAATTATTACCGAATTACCCTATCAGGTGAATAAAGCTCTATTGATTGAAACCATTGCCAATTTAGTGCACGAGAAAAAAATTGAAGGCATCAAAGATTTGCGAGACGAATCAGATAAAGACGGTTTGCGTATAGCCATAGACTTAAAGCAGGACGCTTATCCGCAAAAAATATTAAACGCCCTGTACAAGCTTACTGACTTGCAAAAAGTTTTTCATGTGAATATGTTGGCGCTTTCTGAAGGCATACAGCCGCAAACACTTTCACTTAAAAGCTTACTCGAACAATTTATTCAGTATCGAAAAGTGGTGGTGCGTCGCCGCATCGAATACGAATTATTGAAAGCTAAGGAAAGAGCGCATATTTTGGAAGGCTTACATAAAGCTCTGGATAATATCGATGCCATCATCAAGACCATTAAGTCGTCTGCTGATAAACAATTGGCCCATGACGCTTTGATGAAAAAATTTAAATTTAGCACCCTGCAAGCCGATGCTATTTTGGAAATG
Source organism: uncultured Candidatus Saccharibacteria bacterium (assembly GCA_964357175.1). Lineage (GTDB taxonomy): Bacteria > Patescibacteriota > Minisyncoccia > GWC2-36-17 > CAYHJU01 > CAYHJU01. Next base: position 7,105 of record CAYHJU010000007.1, on the reverse strand, counting down.
AAGCTACAGACTTTGGCGGGACTGGAACGTAAAAAAATAGAGGATGAACTAAAAGAGAAGAAGACATTTATAAAAGAATGCGAAAGCATTTTAGCTGATGAAAAAAAGATTTTAGGAGTCATTAAAAAAGAATTTTCAGAACTCAAGTCAAAATATGGTGATGAAAGAAGAACTAAAATTATTAATGGCGCGGCCGGCGAATTTTCAGAAGAAGACCTGACCCCCGAAGAAGAGGCGATAGTCATCCTGACTCGCGGCGGATATATCAAAAGATTGAGCCCCGACACTTGGAAGACGCAAAAACGCGGCGGCAAGGGAGTGATGGGAGTAGAAACTAAAGAAGAAGATGTGGTGGAAAAATTTTTGGCAGTGAATACTCACGACCATGTTTCATTTTTTACCAATAAAGGCAGAGTCTTTCAGATAAGGGCATTTGAAATACCCGAAGGTTCGCGAACCGCGCGGGGAAAGGCGCTAGTTAATCTTTTAAATTTAGGGCCGGAAGAAACCGTGAGCGCGGTGGTTTCATTAAGCGAAAAATCGAAAAAAGGCGAGAAAAGCGGAAAGTTTTTTGTGATGATGACTCAAAATGGTATAATTAAAAAGACATCGGCTGATGAATTTAGCAATATTCGCAGTAACGGCTTGATAAGCATCACGCTCGACAAAAATGATCTTTTAAAGTGGGTGGAAATTTCTAATGGTCAGGATGAAATAATCTGTGTCACTCAAAAAGGACAGGCGATAAGATTTTCTGAAAAAGACGCCCGCCCGATGGGCCGAAGCGCCAAGGGAGTGAGAGGGATGAAATTGCGCGCAGGAGATCTCGTGGTGTCCATGGATGTTTTGACTGTCGAAGAAATAAAAACCCGGCACCTTTTGGTGGTTTCAGAAAATGGTTATGGTAAACGCACGGAATTGAAATCATACAAAAAACAAAAAAGAGGTGGCATAGGCATTAAAACGGCAAAAGTTACGCCCAAAACCGGAAACTTGGTGACGGCCATCATCTTGCAAGGAAATGAAGAAGAATGCATCGCTATTTCTCAAAAAGGACAGGTTGTGCGCACAAATTTAAAAACTATTTCTGTGCAGGGACGGGCCACGCAAGGAGTTCGACTGATGAAATTAAACGACAACGACAAAGTGGCGTCTGTCGCGTATCTTTAATACCTGCTTAACAACAGGAACAATATGACAAATAAATTAACATCAAGCATAGGTGAGGGCGGGGAAGTGATAGGTTTTATTAATCCATTAAAACTTCTTCCCATGTTTGAGTTGTCTGAAGGAATGCAGGTTGCCGATTTTGGTTCGGGGACCGGGTACTTTGCTATACTGACAGCTAAAAAAATTGGTTCTTCTGGGCGTGTGGTGGCCATAGATGTCCAAGAGTCGTCTTTGGAGGCGGTGAGATCTCGCGCGCGCTTGGAAAATATATTTAACTTACAAACTGTTCGTGCTAATTTGGAGGTTCCTCTTAGTACGCGTCTTTCGGACGCCTCCCAGGATAGGGTATATATTCACAACGTGCTTTTTCAATCGGATAAAAAAGATGAGGTTTTGCAGGAAGCTTTTAGAGTGCTGAAAAGTGAGGGCAAGACTATACTCATTGATTGGCTTCCGGAAAAATATCCATCGGACAGGTCGCAGGTGCAACTTTTTTCTAAAATCGAAGCTAAAAATTTACTGGAAAAAACTGGCTTTAAAATGGAGAAAGATTTTGTGGCGGGAGCTTATCACTATGGTCTAATAGCTAAAAAACCTTAATTTATGGATAAGTTAAAATTAAAAGTTATTATTGGTATTGCGGTTGTTGTGATTGTGGTTGGCGGAGGAATAATATACGGTATTTTTTTCGCAAAAAAGGACTATAAAGCAACGCTCAATATGTGGGTGGTTTTTGGTTCAAGCGCTGATTATGACGATGCCGTTAGTGCTTTTGGCAAATTGCACAAAGGAGTCAAAATAAATATTACTCCCAAAAATCCCAGCACATATGAGCAGGAATTGGTGGAAGCTTTGGCCTCAAACACAGGACCCGATATAATGATGGTTCACAATTCTTGGCTACCAAAATATAAGAGCATTTTAACTTCATTACCTGCAACCATTTCTACAAAATACAGCTTTGGTCTTAGGGAATACCAGAGTGAATTGGTGGACGTGGCAACACAAGATTTTGTGGATAGCGAACAAATATATGCCATGCCTCTTGCTGTTGATACGATGCAACTTTATTGGAACAAAGATTTATTTAATACTGCCGGCATTACATATCCGCCACGTACTTGGGATGAGGTTGTGCAAAATGCTCCGCGCCTCACTATTAAAGACGCCCAAAAAAATATAACGCAATCTGCCATATCCTTAGGGAGCGCTGACAATATTAATCGCGCCTCCGACATACTTTCTTTGCTAATGCTTCAGACAGGCACGCAAATGGTTGATGATAAAAAAACGCGAGCGACTTTCCAATCAGGTGTGCAAAAAAATGGCAAGGATTACAATCCAGCGGAGGCCGCCTTGTCTTTTTATGCCTCTTTTGCCGATCCTGCCAGTCCCAATTATTCATGGAATAGCGGCATGAATTATTCCACTAATGTTTTTACGCAAGGACGCTTAGCTATGATGCTAAACTACGCTTACAATTTTAATAAAATTAAAAAAGATAATCCTCGACTGAATTTTTCTATATCGCCTCTTCCCCAAACATCTGACGCTTCAAAAAATATCACCTTTGCCAATTATTGGGCTTATGGGGTGGCCAATTCTTCTGCCAACTTTGAAGCGGCGTGGGATTTTTTGATGTTTTTTTCGGGACTGGGAAGCGGAGGCGACAAGGCATATGTTTCTGATTATCTGGAAAAGACTTTTCAATTTCCCGCCCGGCGCGATTTAGTGAATGATTTTAGAAAAGATCCATTAAGCGGTGTTTTTGCTGATGGCGTCCTGCAGGCGACTGGCTGGTATCGAGCTGATCCGAATGGAATAGAAGACGTTTTTTTGAATATGATAAGATCGGTAGCGGGCGGATCTCAATCTGCCACTAAAGCGATCCAGCAGGCGTCAGCCCAGGTTACTAATTTAATGCGTAAATAAACCCCCACACCTAATTAGCGTGTGAAGTTTTAAAATTCTGTTAGTAATTTTTTTAAATATAAAGTATAATTTAATTATTATTTAATAAACCTAATTGTGATTTTGCGAAGAATTTTGTGCTAATTAGGTGTGGGGGTAAATTTTATGAAAAAATTCATTAAAATTTTTGTCATCTTTGCGTTACTGGCGATTGCCTTGTTTGGTGTAAAAGTTTTGGCAGATACAATTTCTATTGAGAATCCGCTGGCATCTCAAAACATTACTGATTTAGTTGATAAAATCGTTACTTTTTTGATGGAGATTTTTATACCCATAGCCATTTTAATGGTTTTGTATGCCGCTTTTACATTTATTACGGCTGGTGGAGATGAAACGAAGGTCAAGCAGGCTAAACAAATTCTTACATGGTCAGTAGTGGGCATAGCCGTACTTTTAGTCTCCAAGGGCGTGGTGAATGTCATTAAAGATTTTATTCCCGAAGCTCCACAAAGCGCTACCGATATTGCGCAGATATTTTGTAATTTTTCTTGGTGGTTTTTAGAGTTGGTTTTTGCGGTGGCTGTTTTGGGTATTTTATGGGCTGCGTTTAAGTATATTACTGCTGGTGGAGACGAGAAAAATGTTGCCTTGGCAAAACAAATTTTAACATATGCTATTATTGGTATAGTGGTGGCCCTTGTAGCCTTTTCAGCTGTTGATATAGTTTACAGCCTGATGTCCCCTGGGGGCGCTGGTAATATATTTAAGGGAATATGTCCAGCTCCGGCTGGTGGTAGTAATACTGGAGGTGGCAACACTAATATTAACAAAAGTCCTCACGGGGGCTCTTGCCAGTTTAGTAGTGACTGTGTGCAAGGAAGTGGAGCGGGATGCACAGACACTAGTGGAAGTTGCGCCCATGTGTGTGTTCAGAACACATGTGTTGGAGCTACAGGAGACGGATGTGTTCCGGGGGATCCAAAATTTGGCTTGTGCGCTCAAGATCCCGCACAAAACTTAATCCTTTCTTGTAAACAAGACCCGCAAGATCAAAAATACAGGTGTCTCCCCTAAGTTAAAATTGGTTGATATTGTTTTTTTAATTTGTTATAATTGAATCGTGATTTTGAATTCAGCATCACTTAGTTTAAAAGGTCGAGTTTTTATGAATAATAATTTGAATTTATGAAAAAATTACTTTTATTAGGCATTTTGCTCCCGGCTCTTTTGGTAGCCATGCCAGCATTGGCAACTGATCCTCCTCAAGTTAGTTTGAGCGCTCAAGGAATTTTGGATTTGGTTGTTAACCTAACTCAGTGGTTTGCTCTTTTGGTATTCGCCTTAGCTGTTGTATTTATTCTGTATGCCGCGTTTTTGTTTATAACGGCTGGTGGAGCCGAGGAGACAGTTAAGAAGGCCAAAGACGTGTTGATGTACGGTGTTATAGGTATCATTGTGGCCTTGATTGCATATGGTTCGGTGCCATTGATCAGGAGCTTCTTTTAGTGACAAAATTTTGTTTAAAAAATCCATCCTGCACCTTTTGCAAAAGGTGCAGGATGGATTTTTGTTTTGTTTCAATATAATATAGAAAATGAGTCGGGGTGGCGATCCGCCTTCGCCGGCTGGCGAATGGCGGAGGCAGGCGCACTACTATATCGTGCCGGAGTGGTGAAATTGGCAGACACACTAGCTTTAGGAGCTAGCGCCGAAAGGCGTGGGAGTTCAACTCTCCCCTCCGGCACCAGAATAGAAAAAGTCCCCGAGGGGGACTTTTTATTATATTGAAGAATTTATTATATTTGCCGCTTTGTCAGGATTGTAAAAAACGAACTCCTTGGTTCCTTTTATTATTTTTTCACACAGTTTATCCAGATTTTTTTGTTGTAGGGTCGAGATTTTTTTGAGCACAAATTCAGAGGCCTTGCGGGATTTTGGCGCGCGGATTCCTATGCGAAGCCGCCAAAAATATTTGGTGCCAAGTCTATCTATAGCGCTTTCCACGCCTTTGTGTCCGGCCGAATTTTTTCCAAAGGCGATTTGTGCCAGCCCCAACTCAATATCAGAATCGTCCTGCACGATTAATAAATTTTCCGCAGGCGCGTTGAATTTTTTTAAAATATTTTTTGCGGGCATCCCAGACTCATTCATAAAGCTTTCAGACAAGGTCAGCATTATTTTTTTATCTGAACTTGCGCTAAATAAAAATTTGCCCGCATTATCTTTTTTCCATGGCGCCAGTCCCCACTCATTTTTCAGGTTGCTGTAAATTTTTTCCACAAAAATCTTTCCCAGATTATGGAAGGTGTTTTTATATTCTGCTCCAGGATTTCCGATCCCCAAAATTATTATCGGTTTGTTATTGTTCATGCTTAATTAAAAATATTTGTTATTAGGTCTTTAATCTGTGAAAAATCTTTATCTTTTGGAGTGAGCACGTAAGCTTTTTGGTCCTTAAAATAAACTGTGGCGTTTTCCAGGAGTCCGTTTTCCTTGGCGTCCAGTACTATTTTCCATCCATTTTCTATATTAAATTCTTTGGATAAATTGTACAGTTTTTCCAAATCACTTTTTGAAAGATTAGTAACTATATTTTTTTTGGCGGTATCATATATTTTCCAAGCATTTTCAAAATCAGTAAACATATTTAAACCCTTTATTTTGGCCGCTAAAGCATTTATGGCCTCTTGTTGTCTGCGCATCCTGCCAAAATCTGACTCAATGGTGTGGCGGGTACGTACATATTTAATGGCGGTTGCGCCATCAAGATGTTGCCAGCCCGCTTCAATGGAAAAAGGTATAAGACCTACGCCTGGCTGAGGAAACGCCGGATCATATATTTTTTCCGGCACAAAAATATTTATTCCTCCTACCAAATCTATAATTTCTTGTACGCCATCCAAATTAATAGTAATGAAATATTTCGCATCAACTCCGCTTATTTTTTTAATGGTTTCACGCAAATAATATTCGGGGTTTGCGGGATGATCTCCCATCCCCATTTTCCAAAGAGCGTTTATTCGCGAGACTCCAGCGCTTTGTGGAAGATTGACCAATAAGTCGCGCGGAAAAGATGTGAGGGCGAAAGTTTTTTGGTCTGGTTTAAGCGAGAGAAGCATTATGCTATCGGTCAAATCAGACGCTTCATTTTTTGGTCCAGCCACGCCAAGAAAAAGCATGTCTATGCGCTCGTTAGAAGTTGGCAAACTGGGCGCCGGAGAAATGGTCAAGGTGATATTTTCGCCGGCTATTTTTTTTATGATTTGTGTTGAATTTTTGTTCATCACAAAAAAACCCCCTGCGCCTATACCCAGAGCCAAGAAAACAAAAGCGATATATTTAATCAGGGACATATTCTATATTTTACCCCCACACCCACTTTAGGTAAATCCCCACACCCGTGTACGGGTGTGGGGATAAATAAAGATTGTTTTGACTCACAGACAAATGTTTTAAGGCGCGAGATGTTAATGTGTATTGTGGGTGGGGGGTGTTCTCAAAACTTCAAAATGCTACAAATATCCGAGTGCTTTTTGTGCGGCTATTTTAAGAAGGCTCATTTTTAGATATAATGTATCTGTATTAAAAAACCTATGGAAAATTCTGTTGAAAGCATTAAAAAATTAGTTAGGGCGGCAAATTATTTGACCATCACGCAAATTTATCTACAGGACAATTTTTTGCTGGAAAATCCGCTTTCTTTTGATGATATCAAACCGCGCCTTTTGGGCCACTGGGGGACATGCCCAGGCATAAACTTTGTTTATGCTAATTTAAATTATTTAATAAAAAAGCACAAAATTGACATGCTTTTTGTGCTTGGTCCTGGACACGGCTTTCCGGGTCTGCAGGCCAATCTTTTTTTGGAAGGGACTCTGCAAAAATACTATAAAGAAGCCACTGTCGATGAAAAAGGCCTGGCTTACATTTCTAATAATTTTAGCTGGCCTTATGGTTTCCCCAGCCACAGCAACCCAGGCACTCCTGGGGTGATTTTGGAGGGTGGGGAGCTTGGTTACAGCCT
>CAYHJU010000006.1:0-32399 GCA_964357175.1 uncultured Candidatus Saccharibacteria bacterium | reverse complement strand
TTATATTTGTAATCATTTTTTCTTTATCAAACTCTGGTAAAAATCTTGCCTCCTTAAACATCGCCTGTATTCCAAGACGCTTGGTTTGCGCCAAAACTAAAAGTCCGTAATGCACCAGCGTTCTGTTTTCACCCAAAAGCGGCACCCTATCAAAAACTGTCGCGATGGCTACCAAATCTAAAATCCATTTTTCCCACCCAACACTTAAACCAAAATCACGGCTCTTCATCAAGGCCTGAACAAGTTTAAATGCCGTACCTGTACCGCAAAACCCCTTAAAAGGATATGTGTCATCTTTGCGCTTATGATCCACCACGGCATATGCCGCAGGCAAATTTTCAGAAGGTTCATGATGATCCGTGATGACCACTTCCATTTTATGGCCATTTATTCTATCCACTCCTTCATTATCTGTGATGCCGCAATCCACCGTGATGACCAAATTTATTCCGTTTTTTGCAAGTTCGTCTACCCCCCTGGCGCTAATCCCGTAACCCTCCGCAAATCTGTCCGGAATATAGACGTCAACATTTACTCCGATGTCGCGGAAAAAGGAAAACAAAACTGCCGCTCCACAAACCCCATCAGCGTCGTAGTCGCCCCAGACAGCTATTTTTTCTTTTTTGTCTAAAGCGCGCAAAATTCTTTCTACCGCCTTGTCCATGTCTTTCAGTAAAAACGGATCATGCACATCAGCTTCCCAATCAGGATTAAAAAATTCATCAATAGACTTTTGGTCACGCGCCCCCCTACCCCACAAAATTTGCATCACCAAACGAGAAAATTCTGGAAATTGTTCCAGAAAATTATTAGGCGCGCCTTCTTTTATTTTCCATTCTTTTATAATTGGCATATCGCATTGCCAGCCATCAGCCGGCATATAATATTATACACGCGCACTCATGTGTTGTCACACAAGGTTAAAACGAAACATTTTCCTGAAGGCGGGTTATTTTTTTGGATTTTGCATCATTTTCATCCACTTCAATCAAAACAGCATTAACTCGCGCTTCTCCGTCTTCAGCAATTTTAAATCCCAAATTTTCTTCTTTATTTAAAAATCTATTCAACGCCACTTCAGTGTCCAGGCCGATCACAGAATTTTTAATCCCACACATGCCCACATCGCTGATATAGGCCGTACCCAAAGGCGACACGCCTTCATCTGCTGTTTGCACGTGCGTATGAGTACCAACAAGCGCTGATACCTTGCCATCTAAAAAATGAGACATGCCAACTTTTTCACTTGTTGCTTCGGCATGAAAATCCAAAAATGTGGCGGCTTTTCCCAGTCCAGCCTGTTGAATTTCTGATAAAAAATCTTGCGCCGCAAAAAACGGATTGGAAATATTTTCTACATTATTAATAAAAACCTGTCCCATTAGGCATGCCACCACAAGTTGTTTGTCGTTTTTTTTGATATTACGCCAACCGCGTCCCAGACAGTTATTTATACAATTAAAAGGCCGTACTATTGGAAAATTTTCGTTTGCCAAAATTTCTGCCGCCTCTTGGTTTTCAAAAATATGATTGCCTCCTGTAAAAAAATCAAATCCTAAATCCATCATCTCCTTCAATGTTTTTGAAGTGGCGCCTTTCCCGTGCGCCAAATTTTCAGCGTTCATGCCAACAAAGTCCGGCTGGTATTTTTTTTGCCACATTGGCAAAATTTTACTCACCGCTTCCCTGCCAGGTCTTCCAAAAACATCTCCGAAAAAAAGAATTTTCATAATAATTAGAATCTATCTCGCGTACTCAATTGACCGAGACTCCCTGATAACATTAATTTTTATCTCACCAGGATATTGCATCTCTTCTTGAATTTTATCAGCCACGTCTCGGGCTAATTTTCTTGCTTGCAAATCATCTATTTTTTCCGGCATCACGAACACTCTTATTTCACGACCTGCCTGTACCGCATATGATTTTTCCACTCCCTCAAAAGACATAGCGATTTTTTCAAGGTCTTCCAAACGTTTGAGATAAATCTCTGTGGTGTCGCGACGCGCTCCGGGTCTGGCCCCTGAAATCCTATCTGCCACCTGAACTATGATGGACTCAACAGTTTCATATGGATATTCTTCATGGTGCGCCTGCATCGCCTTAATAACTTCTTCATCTATATTAAATTTTTGTAATATTTTTCTTCCAATTTCAACATGCGTTCCTTGCACCTCATGATCCACCGCCTTACCGATGTCATGAAAAAGCGCGCCCATTTTTGCCACTTTAACATTAGCGCCTAATTCCGCCGCCAACATTCCCGAGATGTGAGCCATTTCTTTGGAGTGCATCAAAACATTTTGGCCAAAGCTTGTGCGAAAATGCAGTCTGCCCAAAAGGTAAATCAGTTTAGGATTTAATCCCACCACACCGATATCATAGCAAGCCTCTTCGCCGGCCTCTTGTATTTTTTCATTTATATCCTCTTTGGCCTTCTCCACAAATTCTTCAATACGAGCCGGTTGAATTCTTCCGTCAGCGATAAGTTTTTCTAGGGCCAATTTTGCCACCTGTCTACGCACTGGATCAAAAGAAGAAATGATCACGGTCTCTGGAGTATCATCTATCAAAAATTCCGCACCGGTATATCTTTCTAAAGTTCGAATATTGCGTCCTTCACGGCCAATGATTTTTCCTTTGATGTCATCTGAAGGAATTTGCACGACAGTCGTGCTGAGCTCCGAAACTTGAGAACCCGCGTATCTTTGCACAACAGTGGCCAACATTTCTTTGGCGCGCTGATCTATCTCCTTATTGGCATCTTGTTCTAATTTTTGCATTCGAGATATCAATTCGGACTTGTACATATCTTCGACTTTGGTAAAAAGAATCTCTTTGGCCTTTTCCGGAGTAAGCTCCGCGATTTTTTGCAAAAGCTGAACCTCTTTTTCTTTGATTTGCTGAACTTCCTGGCGCGCACCCTCAATCTCGTCCATTTTACGCCGAACTTCTTCAGCTTTTTTTATCAGCTGATCTTGCTGTTGAGACAAATGCACTTCTTGCCTATCTAAACGATCCTCTATTTTCTTTATCTCTCGAATTTTTTCTTTCTCTTCTACCTTGGCGTCCTCTAAAATTTTAACCGCCTGATTGCGAGCCTCTAAAACGGTAAGTTTGGCTTTTTCTTCAGCGTCAGAAGCAAGTTTGGCGATCTTTGCTTCGATAGTATTCGATCGACTAGAAACGATTAAAACACGGATAAAATAACCCAAAACGGACCCGACGACTGCGGCCGCCAAAGCCACGATTAAGTATATTAAATTGTTCATAAAAAATATTAGGTAATTTAAACCCCCAAAAACCACTAAAAATAGTGTTTGTTTCGGAAAGAAAAATTATCTTTTCAACTCTCGCCACGGACTTCTTCTAGATTGCGTTATTATCAGAAAACTTACGCCGAGCGAAAGCATAAAGTCTTAATTTGATAAAAAGGTTTTTAAAATTTTAGAAAACAGATTTGCTGAAAAAACAACAATCCAGACTTTAAAAATCATTGTAAATTCGCTTCCAAACAGTTTATCGGCGTTTTTAAAATCCACAAGCATACATTAACAAAACTACACAACAGTGTCAATTAAAAACACCCCGCCCTTTTGGCACAAACCAAAAGGGCGGGGTGTTTTTAATAACGTCTTTTCAACGAGAATACTTTAATCCGACTTAGCAGATCTGGCCGCTCTGGATTCTGACATTTTTTTAGATACTTCTTTTACTACTGCCGCCTGATATTCTCTATCATAATCGGTAGGAACAACACCTATTAAGCTATTTTGAACATTATGTATAATGATGTCGCGATCAGCTTCAGACAGTAACTTTAAATAATCTTGAGCCAATTCAAACCTCTTTGCTAATTCTTCATCTGCGCCTTCTATTGAAGACGGCTTGTTCGTTGTGGTCTCTCCACGCCTTACATCCGTCACTTCCATTTTTCCACCTGGTCCAATTACTATTTCGTTAGTATCTATACTAGGCTCTTGTTCTTCGGGATTGACCGGTGGCTGGACCCTTTCTGCTGGTTGTCTTTTTAATGGGTTTTCAAATTGATTCATATTTATTTTTATTATTTTGATATTATAACCCAATTATACACTATTTATTTAATCTTGTCAATGAAGAACCCTCTTAGCTTGGCTGGGTTGGCCCGACCCTTAGTTTTTGCCATAACTTGTCCTATCAAAAATTGCAAAGCGGCCTCTTTGCCATTTTTGAAATCTTCCACCGGCTGTGGATTTTCCTTTACCACTTCTTCAATAAATTTCGTTAAATCGTCATCATTACTCATTTGTTTAACGCCCAATCTGTCCACAATATGAGATGGGTCTTCGCCTGTAGAAATCATTTCCAGCAAAACCTGCTTGGCGATTTTAGAAGAAATCTCACCCTTTAGTATCAAACAAACCAATTCGGCAAAATCTTCCGGCTTCATCAAAAGTTCTTTTACAGGCAACATTTTTTCCTTCAAAATTCCGGCCACATCGGAGATCAGATAGTTTGCGGCAATTTTTATTGCATCAGATTTTTCTGACGTCTCAGCTTCTATTTCCGAAACAGCTTTTTCTAAATAACCGCTAAAATCTTCATTTTGCACAAAAAATTCAATTGATTTTTCGTCCAATCCAAATTCACGTGTAAATCTTTCTCTTTTTTGCTGAGGAAGTTCAGATAAAGATGCTTTGATTTTTTCAAGATCAAAATAATTCTTATCTGATAAATCCAACGGCGGCAAGTCCGGCTCTGGAAAATATCGATAGTCATGGGCCGACTCTTTTAGTCTTTGAGAGAAGGTTTTTTGTTCATTTTCATCCCAGCCCCTCGTTTCCTGCAACACCTCCTTGCCCTCTTCCAAAAGCTTGGTCTGGCGGATTATTTCATATTCCACGCCTCTTTCTACTGCTTTAAATGAATTCAGATTTTTAATTTCAACTTTCGTGCCCAATTCTTGAGATTTCAGCGATATGCTAATATTTGCCTCGCATCTCATTTGCCCTTTTTCCATATTGGCATCGGAAACTCCTATGTAACGAAAAATTAGTTGAAGCTCCTGAGCAAAATCCTTCACCTCTTTGGCAGAGTGCATGTCCGGCTCTGTTACAAGCTCCATTAAAGGTACGCCAGCTCGATTAAAATCAATTAAGGAAGATTTTCCGTCTGGCACATGCAAAAGTCTTCCCGTGTCTTCTTCTAAATGAATTCTGCGAATACGCACAACATTTGCGCCAATATTTATTTGGCCATTTTGGCACAAGGGCATATCGTATTGAGAAATTTGATAACCTTTTGGCAGGTCAGGATAAAAATAATTCTTGCGGTCAAATTTTGAAATTTTTGGATTTTCACATCCTAAAGCAAATCCTGTTTTCAAAACATATTCAATGGATAGTTTATTGGCCACGGGCAATGTGCCCGGATAACCCAAGCACACCGGACAAATATTTACATTGGGATGTTTTTCGTCAGGATCATTGGGGCAGTCACAAAACATTTTTGTTTTGGTTTTGAGCTCAACATGTATTTCCAGACCAATTGTAGGTATATATTCCATATTTGAAAATTATATCAATTTAAATACACCTATTCAAGAAAAACAAAAATCCCTTAAAGGGATTTTTGTTGAGTGGTTGGTGACGACTAAATCTTGTGTGGTTTATATTTTGACGAGCCCAAAAATTTGAAAAATTCCTTTTCGTTTTTGAAAAGCCTGTTGCAAAAATATGTCATAAACGGGCTGGCTGTTTCTGAAGGATATACCAACCAAACGTCCTTATTGGTTTCATACCCTTCGCGAAGTTCATTTATAACGCCCGGAGAAGAAACGATTATCGGAAAAAATGAAATAATTTTTTTACTTTGACTTATAAGCCAATATAAATCACGATTTACTGTTTGGTTGTATGTGGCAAGGCTCTTTTTGGCAACATTGGTAACTCCAATTTCAATAGTGCGGGGATCAAAAACCACAAAGTAATTTTCGAGCTTACTTATAAATCGCGTCACTTCTTTTTGATATTTTTGAGGCAAATGCGTCATGGGCATGCTTATATAAATTGGCTCCATTTGAGGACAAAATGCCATTTTATACAAGGTCTCAAGGGATTGATTCACTGGCAAGACATAAAAATCTTTTTGCGCCATATCCGCCCAGCTGGAAGATATTTCCACTTCCACATTTTGCCACAAAAGCACCTCTTCTATGGAAAGCTTTTCGTCCTTCCACTGCAAACGATTGTTTAGATTATCTTTTATGCGGCCCGCGTCATCTATAAAAGTAATCAGCATGTCGGGATTAAAATGATTGACATAAAATTTATCATATGCCCGCATAAATATTTTTTTCCAGAAGAAAATACTGTGGACATTTATTATCACCAGATCGTTCTTTTTAAGATCACTGTGTAATTCTCCCAAAACAGTTTCAAAAACTGCAGAACGCAGAGCATTTAAAACATACGGGTTGGCGTTTAAAACGCTCTCGTGAGTTATATTTACGCCGATTTTTGCCGCTTGTTCAAAAATCATTTCACCAATATTATATATTCTCACTTTCTTTTTGTGGGTTTGTGTCATCTTCTGAAATTTTTCCAAATATTCTTTTCTGCCACATCCTGAAACGCCCGTTGTAATAATAAGCATAGATAAATTTTTAACTTGTATATAATTATCATTATACTAAAAAACGACCTTGTCCACAATAAAAAACAAAACCCCGCTTGGCGGGGTTTATTTTTTAATCTTTAACTTATTGAGAACGATCTCCAAAACCTCTTTCGCCACCTCATCGGCAGATTTTGAAGCGTCAACAACCTTCCATCTTTCGGGATCATTGTGAGCCATCTCCAAATATCCATGGCGCACACTATCGTGAAATTCAATCTTGGCAGTCTCAAAAGGATTATTTGGATCAATTCCCCTCTTTAAAGCAATTCTTGGATCAATGTCTGGAAAGATAACAAGATCGGGATCTAAATTTTGGCGAGCAAAAGCGTCAGCCTGCAAAAGAAAATTCAGATCTACACCCTTAGCGTAGTGCTGATATGCAAAAGTTGAAAAAGAAAACCTGTCCTCCAAAACAACCATGCCCCTTTCTAGTGCTGGCAAAACAACATCCGCAATGTGCTGAGCGCGATCCGCAAAAAAAAGAAATGATTCGGCTACCGGATTTATAGAAACGCCATCTTCTTTCTTGAGAAGTTTTTCTCTAATGATTTTACCCAAAGGAGTGTCTCCGGGTTCGTGCGTCACCAAGACATCCAGACCACGTTTTGCAAGCTCGTCTTTCAAAAATTTAATAACTGTGCTCTTTCCGGCCTTTTCCCCTCCTTCAAAAACGATAAAAATTCCTTTGTGGGATTTATTTTTTGTCATTGTTTTCTCCTTGTTTTTCTGCATCCATTGTAGCACGTTTTAGAGATTCTTGTATATCCAAAATTCCACCCTTGGATTCCAAAATTTTTATAGCTTTTTGAAAAAGGTCCCTGACATCCAGATCAAATTTCGCAAGCTCTACCCCTTTTTGTTTAGCCATATCTTCAAGAAATTCAGACCCTCGAGAATTTGGATAAACACCCAAGTAACAAATCCTTGATAAACCCTTGTGGGCCCCGTCACTTTGCCTGGTGCCCAATTGAAGAAGAGATTTGGTACAGCGAATGCAAGGAGTGCCGATAATATACGCTGTCGCGCCGACCGCCTTATCTTTGTCCACGATAGAAAGTATTGCATTTTCTTCCCCATGCAAAGTTCTTTCACAGTGTCCGTCAATCATTAAGTGTCCCGCTTCGTCACAGTTGGGCGTGCCTGCCACGGCACCATTATATCCTCCACCAATAATCCGCCGGTCTTTATCGACAATCACCGTCGCGGTTCGCAAGCGATCACACGTTCCTCTGGTGGAAAGAATTAAAGCGTGAGCAAAAAATAACATACCCCAGTCCAATCTTTCCAACCTTTCCACTTCCGACATTCTGTCCTCCCTTTGTTTTTAAAGAGCTGTTGCTGTTTATTCTATACACAAAAAATTATTATTTCAAGGTTTCGCAGAAATAAAAAAAACGCCCCCAGCTTGTTGCTGGGGGCTTGGCGCTTAGCGGAACTGTACCGGAATCTTCCGGCGGTCACACCACTTGGGGAAGTTGGAAGAGACCTTCTTGGCCCGGGCGATGACCTCCCTCACCGCCACAATAGGCAGCACGGTGGAGCCGCTGACATTGCGCACGGCCTCGTTAAAGCCGTTGGAGCGAAGCATCCGGGCCGCCTTGTGAAGGCGCGTGTTGTCGTGATAGCGGGGGAATTTCACCGCCCGCTTGCCAGCACCCGAGGGCTTGCCCGCCTTCTTTTCCTGACCACCCTTCTTCTCGTTGGCGCTCATTTGACACCTCCTTGTGCTCGCATTGTACACCCAAATTTGAACTTTGTCAAGCATCGCGTCGCATGGCATGGCGTAGCGGACACTCTAAAGTCTTTTTATTATCTACCCGCAGAATGACCCGTGACAAGCCCTGAGGGTGGGTATGACGCACAGATAATATTTATTTATTTTTCATCAAATTATATTTTGCCGTATTATGTTCATCTAAAGTCGCGCTGTATATTATGGTTCCATTCGACAATGAAAGATAATAAAAATAATTTGTTTCTCTGGGAAATGTTGCCGCTAAAATCGCCTTAATGCCCGGATTAGAAATAGGGCCTTTGGGTAAACCCGCATATAAATAAGTATTGTAGGGAGATTTATATCTTAAATCTTCATACGTCAGCGCTTGCCCTTGTTTATTTAAAGCATAAGCGACCGTGGCATCAACCTGTAAAGCCATGCCAATTTTTAAACGCTTCCACAAAATACCTGAAACTATCTGCATATCAGCGCTTGTTTTGGCCTCTTCTTCCAGCATTGACGCCATGGTAATCACCTGAAAAACCGTTCTTTTTTTAGTCATTATTTCTTCTTGAACATTGGCTGGGAATTTTTTACCGAAATTACTCAACATTATTTTTACAATCTCGCTTGAAGTGGACTCGGCAAAAAAATTATAGGTGTCTGGAAATAGAAATCCTTCCAGCGTCGCACCTTGAGGCGCGTTTTTTAGAAAATCAAATTCTTTGGAAAATTGCGCAATGCGAAGCTTATCCAGCTCATCAGCCTTAAAATTTTTTTCTAAAAGAATATTTTTACTTTGCGATAGCGACAGCCCTTCGGGAAAAGTCACGTTGATGCCTCCGGAAGCGCCGGACGCGCCGGTCAAAAATCTAACTGTTTCTATCAAAGAAAGTTTTGGAGCAACACGATATGTTCCCGCCATTACTTTAACAGAGCGATTTATGAAAAAATAAAATCGAAAAGCCAACGGACTCTGTATCAGTCCTCCTTCCGCCAATTTTTGACTGACAAGCTTAATGCTCGTTCCCTTTTCTATAGTAAAATTGGTTATTTCGTTTAAATTATTTTGGGATAAATAAAATTCCGCCCAAAAAAATATTAAAAACGCCACACAAACAACCGCTCCCGCTAAAAATAATTTTAATAAAATATTTTTGGCAGATTTTTTATTTTCTTCTCCTAAAGAAGTTTTGTTTTGCCATTGGTTAATTTGTGAGGATGGTAAATCTTTATTTGAACTATTGTTTATTTCCTGCCTGCCGGCAGGCAGGTCCAAATTATTGTCGTTCATACTTATTAAATATAACAATAAGTCGCACAAAAGAAAAGGAGAGCTTTTGAGCTCTCCTAAAAACGCATTTTTGCTTTTATTTATATCTATCACCAATCAATGATCAATTTCTTTACGGTAGCGCGCCGAAACCGTAGCAACGGCAAGTTTAAGTTCGTGATTTCTGACAAACCAATATTGACCACATTTACGCACTTTTAGTAGTGAAAGCTCTGGGCAGATATTTTGCCATTTTGGCTGGATGTCCCAGTCCTTCTTTATCAAATCAATCGCATCTTTGACATTTTCAATTCTACCAAAAAGCTCAGACCAAGCCACAAGCTGAACAGCGCCGAGTTTGCCAAAACCGATTTTGCCCGAGACATTTCCCCAAAGCTCAATTTGCTTACAGATTTCTTGGGGCGTTCGCGAAACAGTGGCAGTAACACCTTCAACCTTGATAACTGTTTCAAACAAAATATTAAGACACACATGCTTTCTTTCAAAAACCCTGAGTTCGTTCCATTTGTTGGTAACGAGCCCTTTTCCGGTAATCTCCCAAAACGCACCAATTCGGGACTGAGGATAAATATGATGAAGATTCAATCTGTCATCAAGCTTGATAAGTCGCTCCACAAATTCTTCGACCGATCTAGCTGTGGAGCACTTCTGCGCGGTTTTATTATGAGACGCCTCTTGTCCGGCGTCATGTTTATGAAAATCTACTTCGTGATCTTGACGGAGAAGATCACACGAATCTTCCTGCAAATGCTTTCTATGCTCCAAACGATCTGAGTTCTTGCGCCTTCTTCGGTGCTTTCTGTCTGGATAATGAGAAACTCGCTGTCCCTTTTTTTTGGACATCTATTTTACCCTCGCTTTCTGCGATGAAATTTTCAAGGATCAGCGATTTGAAATTATAATACAACAGCTTTTAAAAAATTGCAATACCTTTGCACATATTTTCCCGTCGGCTAATTTTAAAATCTGAGAGATAAAAGTCGTTTGAGAAAAGAAACTTAATATCCCTTAGTCATCACGCTCCTTTTATAAACATCCAAACTTTCAAGCGCTATGCCCGCTCCTTTTGCCACACAAAAAAGCGGCTCTTCTGCCACGGCACAATTTACTCCGGTGGACTGCTTCACTAAATTATCCATGTTTTTTAACATCGCCGTTCCCCCAGAAAGCATTATGCCCCGATCTATAATATCGGCGGAAAGCTCTGGTGGAGTTTCCTGTAAAACATCCTTAATGGCTCGTATTATTTCTTTTAATTGATCGGCTATCGCCTCTACTACTTCATTAGTGGAAATTTTAATCGTTTTTGGCAAACCTAAAATTAAATCTCTGCCTCGCACATCCATCTCCTTTTTTTCTTTTATGGGCAAGGCGCTGCCAATTTGTATTTTAATAAGCTCTGCGGTCCTCTCCCCTATCGCTAAATTATATTTTTTGCGCATATAATCCATAATCGCCTCATCCAGCTTATTTCCACCCACCCTAATGGAAGACCATGAAACAATTCCTCCCAAAGATATCACGGCAATCTCCGACGTCCCTCCTCCAATATTCACTATCATGTTTCCTATCGGTTCGTTTATGGGCATGCCTGCGCCTATGGCCGCCAGCACCGGCTCTTTCACGACGTAGGCCGCTTTCGCCCCAGCCTTCATTGCCGCTTCGATCACCGCTCTTTTTTCAGTAGAGGTAATTCCTGCAGGAACTGAAACCATCACATCCGGCTTAAAGAAACGAAATTTTCCCATTACTTTTCCTATAAAATATTTCAACATTGCTTCCGTCACCTTATAATCGGCAATCACTCCCTCTTTCAAAGGCGCCACCGCGGCAATGGTGTCAGGGGTTTTACCAACCATCTCTTTGGCCTCCGACCCGACTGCTAATATTTTTTTATCAAATATTGAAATAGCCACCACAGACGGCTCATTTATAACCACTCCTTTGTGGGGCAAAAAAACTAAAGTATTTGTGGTGCCCAAATCAATTCCTATTTTTTGAGAAAACATAACATTTTAATTTTCAATTTCTTTTAGCCTTTCTATATTCGCGCCCAAACTCATCAAGCGCTTATCTATATTTTCATAACCCCTGTCTACCTGTTCAATGCCATTGATAATCGTTTCTCCTCGCGCTATTAAAGCCGCCAAAATCATGGTCATGCCTCCTCGTAAATCAAAACTGGAAATAATGCTTCCATAAAGCGGAGTCGGACCGACTATTAAAGCCCGGTGCGGATCCAAGATTGTTGCGTTTGCACCCATCTTAACCAATTCATCAATATATTTCAAGCGTCCCTCAAACATTGTGTCATGAATCAGGGTTGTGCCGCTGGATTGCGTGGACAAAAGTCCAAAAAGCGCTTGCAGATCAGTGGGCAGTCCTGGGTGTGGCATGGTTTGCACCACGCGAGGTGAATTTAAAGGCAACTTCGCTAAAGAATAAATAATATTCTTGGTGCCAGATTTTTTGCGTAAAAAACGCACGCCAAACTCTTCCAGTTTTTTCATCGGTAAAAGTTCAAATTTTTCTTCGACTCCTTCTACTCCTATTTTGCCGCGAAAAATAGCGCTTAAAATTAAAAAGGTCCCCGCTTCAATCGGGTCGCTTATTAGTTTGTGTTTGACTCCTTTTAATTTTTTATTGCCCTCAATGACTAAAGTGTGCGTTCCTGCGCCTGAAATTTTCGCTCCCATTTTTTTTAAGAAAAAAATTAAATCCTGCACATGAGGCTCGGCCGCGGCCATGTCTAAAGTGACCCTATTTGAAGCGAGCCCACCTGCCAGCATCAAAATATTTTCCGTTGCCGTTACTGAAAATTCACTCAAAACTATGTGGGGATTTTGTTGCCATTTTTTAACGAAAAAGATATAAGTATCACCATCCTTTTCCACTTTCGCGCCCATATCTACAAACGCCCCCAGATGCGTATCAACTGGCCGCGCGCCTATTAAACATCCACCAGGAGAAGACATCTTAAATTTACCAAAACGCGCAAGTAGGGGTCCCACAAGTAAAATTGATGAACGAATCTTTCCAACTAAATGCTGAGATATTTTTTCAGGATCGATATTTTTATTTTCTATTTCCAGAGTGTTCTCGTCTGTCCAGTCGAAGCGTGAACCCATGCTTTGCATTATTTCAAGAAGAGTCAGGACGTCTTTGATGCGCGGGACATTTTCCAAAACACATTTTTGCGAAGTAAGCAGTGTTGCCGCAATAATAGGCGTGGCGCTATTTTTTGATCCCGCCACTTTTATTATGCCCTCTAAATTATTTCCGCCTTTTATCTTGAAAAGTTCCATGTTAGAATTATATCTGAAAAACATGAAAAAATCTAATCGTAAAAAATTGTTCTGGGCCACCTTTTTTGTTTTTTTGTGCGTGAGTGTTGTAATCGTGCTTTATGCCCAAGGATATAGGTATGATTTTCAAACAAACTCCTTTCAAAAAACTGGGGGGATTTTTCTTAAAATATCTCCCCCTGGCAGTTCTGTGATTTTAAACGGAAAAAAATCTTATGTTGCGTCTTCCCTATCATTGCCCTTTTTAAATGCGTCGTCTCTTTTTATAAACAATCTTCTTCCTAAAAGTTATGGCCTGGATATTTCTAAAGAAGATCACAGACCGCTCCGTCTTGAATTAAAAGTGGACGAACAAAAAGTAACGGCTTTCAACCATATTATTTTGATTAAAGACGACTTATCGCTTAAAAATATCGTTCAGAACGTAAAAAATCCATTGGCTGATAATTTATTAAAAAAAATGGCTTACTTTTCTCCCAGCAAAACCTCTTCAGCCACATCATCACTAATAATTTTTGATTTGGAAAATGGTTCCAGCGCGCCCATAAATCTTGTGCCCGCTTTACCTAAAAACGTCTTGATTTTTAATATAACGCCTACTTTGTGGTCGCAAAATGGAAAAAATCTACTATTTAACGTTGATTCCAGTTCAAAAAAATACTGGTTTGTCTACCAAGAAAACAAGGAGTCTGTTTTAGATATTACAACTGGGCTACAAAATTTTGAAACTAAAAATCTTCAAAATTTTAATTTTGACGACAGTGTAAATAATCTTTATTTCCAATACAAAAACAGCATATTTAAATTGGCATCATCTAAAAATAGCGCTTCTGTTAAAATAATGCCCGGCATAAAAGCTTTTGTATCAAGTGGGAACTATTTGTATTTCTTAAATTCAAAAAATCAACTGACACAAAGCGACCTGGATGGCAAAAACCAAACTGTACTCAGCGCAATAAATTTCGACTTAAAAAATCCAAAACTCATAATAAATTCCCAAAAATCTTTTCCGGACATTTTAGACAAAGGATACAATTTTTATGTCTGGCAAAAAGATAAAAAATCTTTCGAGGGCATCGCTCCACTGGCGCAAAATGTTTTTCCCTCTTTTGACGGCTCGCTGTACGCCATAACATCCAATGAATATACATATATTTATACAAATAAAGATTTAGACGAGCAGCCTTTTTGGAAAGATGGATTTTTATGGGCAATAAAAAATCTAGAAGGTATTGCGCCGAAAAATTTAATTTGGTTTTATGACAATTACCACTTAATTTACCAGTCGCAAGACAACCTCTTTCTGTCGTCCATAGATGAGCGGGGTGGAAAACAAATAGAAAATATTTTGGAAAACGCTCCGCCGGCTGGCGGAGTAGAAAAAATATTTTCTCCCGAAAAATCTTCGGATATTTACATTCTGATAAAAAATCAGATATTTAAAATAAATTTGATTTAATAATTTAATTAAAACAACTCTTGTTAACAAGGGTTGTTTTAATTTTTTAACGTTTGGCCCACTGCGGAGCTTTGCGAGCTTTCTTGAGTCCGTATTTACGGCGCTCTTTGGCTCTTGGATCTCTTCTTATAAATCCTAATTTTTTAAGTCGCGACTTAAACTCACTATCAAAAATGACAAGCGCGCGAGAAACGCCGTGTCTTATGGCTTCCGCCTGCGCGTTTATGCCTCCCCCATTAACTTTTACCTCTATCGCAAATTTCTCTGTTGGTTTAATGCGAGCTATGGGAGAATTTACCGTCTTGTGAAACGCTGGATGCGAAAAATACTTTTCCATCTCTTTGCCGTTCACTATAAATCCAGATTGTCCTGGAAATAATCTCACGCGAGCAATAGCCGTTTTCCTTCTACCCACAGCTTCTAAGTATTTTCCAGTGTTTTTTGAACCTGTTTTTACTTCACTCACTTCCAAAGATTTTGTTGGGAGCTTTACCGCTTCCTTTTTTGGTTTGTGAACGATTTCTGCCTTAACTTTTTTTGGCGCTACTTTTTTAACTTCTTTTTTCGGACCAAGTCCGATCAGCCTGGGGCTGATTTCTTTTTTTTCTTTCATAAGTAATTATTTTGAACGGCTTATGCGCAATCTTTTTATCATTTGACTGCGTAATTTATTTTTTGGCAACATGCGCCAAACAGCTAATTTTATAATTTTTTCAGGAAAACGAATACGCAAGTCATCAAACTTTTCCGCCTTCATTCCTCCCGGATATCCGGAGTAGTGATAGTAGATTTTCTTCTCACCTTTTTGTCCTGTCACTCGGACTTTGTCTGCGTTTTCTACATAAACGATATCGCCCTCATCTTTATACGCCTCAAATGACACTTTGTGCTTACCTCGCAAAAGCAAAGCAATCTCAGTAGCCATACGGCCCAAGATTTTATTTTCGGCGTCAATTTTCCAGACCTGTCTTTTTATGGGTTCTTTTTTTGCCATAGGTTTCAATGTTAAATCTCAAAAATTAAATCTAAAATCTAAAATAAAAAATAAATTAAACAAATTCTATAAATGCTATTTTTGATCCGTCGCTTTTTCTTTGTCCAAGCTTTACTATGCGCAAATATCCTCCAGTTCTTTGTTTATATTCTTTCGCCACTTCCAATAATTTTTTAGTTACCATCAAGGACAGATCTTTTCGTATCAAGCGCATAGACACTTCGCCCTCCTTGGCTTTGCTCACAAGTTTTTCCACAATCGGCTTTAAGTTTTTAGCTTTGGCTTCGGTAGTTTTTATTTTTCCATACAAAATCAAAGAGGACGCCATTGATCGCATGAGCGCTTTGCGCTGAGCTGGTTTTCTTTTCAGTTTTCTTCCTTTGTTTAAATGGCGCATAAATCTTTTTTAAAAATTACTTGAAATCAACATTATACTTTATAAAAAGCCTCTCAATCTCTCCCTTGCCCTTGTCGCCTAGTCCCTCCACTCCTTCTAAAGATTCTTTGTTTTTTCTCAAAAGTCCGCCCAGCGTTTTAATACCCGCTTCTGTCAAAACGTTCACAGTGCGCGTAGAAAGATCAAGGTCGGTTATTTTTACTTTAGAGAGATCTTCATCTTCCTTTGTCTTGCCTTCCGCATCTTTTAATTCTTTCACCTCGGAATCAAATTTTTCCAAATTGGCCAACTGGCTTTCTAAAATTTTTACAGCAGATCTAAACGCTTCTTCTGGCGTTATACTTCCATCGGTTTCCATGCTTATTAAAAGGCGATTGTAATCTGTCCTATCAGCAAATCGCATGTCCTGGACTTCGTAGCTCACTTTTCTCACCGGAGTAAATATAGCATCAAAAGCCACTGTGCCTATGTCCAATTTTTTACTTTTCCTATTTTCAACAGAAATATATCCCAATCCTCTTTCTACTTGAAGTTCTATTTCTAGCTCTGCTTTTTTGTCTGTAAGTGTAGCAATGTGTATTTCAGGATTCATTATCTCAACTTGCGAGGGCGCCTTAATGTCTTTAGCCGTCACTTCTTTTTCGCCCTTGACCGATATGGTTAAAGTTTGAGGTTCTTCACCGTGAAGCTTTAGACGCACCTGTTTGAGATTTAGCGCCAATTCAACTCCGTCTTCCGCTACGTTGGGCAATGTAGAAAATTCATGATCCATGCCTTTTATCTTAGCCGAGACAATGGCCGTTCCAGGTAAAGATGCCAGCAAAATTCTTCGCAAGGCATTACCCAAAGTAAGTCCATATCCTGGGTATAAGTCCTCCACCACAATAGTGGCTTCATTTCCTTTTTTGTGCTCTATACGAGGATGTTTTGGCAAAGATATTTTCATAATAATGTTTATTTATTTTTTATTATTTGGAATAGTACTCTGTGATTAATTGTAAATTGTATGGCAAGGAAACTTCCTCAGATGTCGGCAGACCCGATATTTTGGCTTCGAGCGTTTGGGCGTTGAAATTTATCCATGATGGGGATTTGTGTTTCTTGACGCCTTCTATTGATGCCTGAAAATATTTATTCTTAAAAGATGAGGGCCTGACAGTGATGCTGTCATTTATTTTTACTCCATAGGAAGGCACATTTACACGGACGCCATTTACTAAAAAATGGCCGTGTCCCACAAGCTGTCTGGCGGCGCGACGTGATGGCGCAAAACCAAGTCGGTACACTGCATTGTCCAGTCGACGCTCAAGATTTTGGATTAAAAACTCACCGGTCACTCCTACCTTTTTTTCAGCTGCTTTAAAATATTTTCTAAATTGCGCTTCGGAAAGTCCGTAAAAAAATCTGACTTTTTGTTTTTCCAACAAATGTTTTCCAAACTCTGAAATAGCGCGACGTCTTTTCCCGCCGTGTTGTCCTGGAGGATTTGGATTTTTAGCCACAGGACACTTGGGAAGCTCGCAACGCTCTCCTAAATGTCTGCATGTTTTATGTTTGGATGTAACTATTCGCATAAAATTAAACTCTTCTTACTTTTGCGGGCCTTACACCATTGTGAGGTATGGGTGTAGCGTCCTTAATAAATAAAACTTCTATTCCACCGGCCGACAAAGATCTCACAGCCGATTCCCTGCCGCTTCCAATTCCTTTCACAAACACATCAACACTTTTTACTCCCAGTTTATGCATGCGCTCCGCTATTACTTCAGCAATACGAGACGCGGCAAATGGCGTGGCCTTTTTGCTTCCCTTAAAGCCCAGATTGCCTGCGCTGGCCCAAGTCAATATATTTCCCTTGTCATCCGTAACGCTCATTATAGTATTATTGTAAGATGCCTGAATATACACCCTACCTTTTTGAGCGGCTTTAGATTTTGTAGATGTTTCTGAGGAAGACGATTTTTGAGCGACATTTTGAATCTGCGATTCAACCTTTTCTTTTTCCTGCACCAATTCTTCCCCGCTTTGTTGTATTATTTTTTTCTTTCCCATAGTTTATATGTTTATGTTGGGGTAGCGGCGGGTCTCTTGCCGCTTCCTGCAGTTTTTCTGACATTTCCGCGCACGGTTCTAGAATTGGTTTTAGTGCGCTGACCTCTTGCGGGAAGATGCTTCATATGGCGCGTGCCTCTATAGCATCCCATATCTTTAAGTTGTTTGATGTTGACGCTAATTTCTCGACGCAATTCTCCTTCAATTTTATAATTCTTTTCCAAAATTTCTTTTAGGGTATTGGTCTGCGCCGAAGTGAGATCTTGCGCCTTTTTATCAAAATCAATTTGCGCCTGTTTCAAAACTTCCCGCGCTGTAGTGGGACCAATGCCGTAGATATATCTTAAAGCTACGTCAATTCTTTTTTTATCTGGAATGTTTATACCTGCTATACGCATATTTTTTTAGTTATCCTTGTCTTTGTTTATGTTTTGGTACAGAACAAATGACGTAAATACGATTTTTACGTCTTACTGTTTTACATTTTGAACAAATAGGTTTTACTGATGCTCGAACTTTCATATTGTGTGTGTCTTATTTAAAAAAATTACAGCCTGCGCACTATTCTACCTTTGGTCTGTTCTGAAGGGCTCATCTCGACAGCAACTCTGTCGCCCAGCAAAATTTTTATATAAAACATTCTCATCTTGCCAGAGAGATGCGCCAGGACTTCGCTCCCGTCGTCCATTTTAACACGGAACATCGTTCCGGGAAGAGTTTCCGTCACCTCTCCTTCTTTTTTTATAACCGATTGAGGATTAGCCATCTAAAAAATATTAACTGAAAATGAATTGCGTGTCAAAATTAATAGTCGATTTTTTCAACAAAAGAAAAAACCGATTAAATCGATTTGTTATCAGTCTACTCTTTTTTAGCAAAAAATCAAGGGGGTGTCAATACGTAGCGGTAATGAGTATACACATTACCGCAAGGGATTGACAAATTTTTAGATAGGAGTATAATGTGGACAATGATTGTGATATCTAAACCGTTGTGGTTTAGAGCGCATCAGAAGCTGTACTTTGAAAAGGAGGGCGCAGATGAAAAACATTCTGTTGTGGATTGCGACAACGATCGCCTACTTTCTACTGCTGTGCGCGGTAGGAGGATCAACGGTGTCTGGTCATCTTGTCTTGACACTAACTGTCGTGGCGCTACTGTGCGCGCCGTTTAATATCAACGGCAACATTTTCACCGTTCTGGGCAACGCCGAAAGCGAAAAAAACAACTTTAGCCTTGTTTCCATTTACCAGAAAGCGGGCAAGAGTGCTTTTGCCCTTACTAACCTCTTCCAAGAAGCTGGCAAAAATGCGTGGATCATTACCGGTCTGTGCATTTCGCAAAAGGCGAGCCAGGAAGCAAATTTTGGCATAGGAGTGATTACGGTTCAAGCTGCAGGAACGGAGGCAAGGACCTGTTTTGCTCTTGCCCTTATTCAGACCGCAGAACAGGGTAACGCAGTAGAACTTTTTGGCCTAACCCTTTTACAATGCGCCACAAAAGATGCAATCATCCTCTTCGGCATGGCTGGCGTGCAGATAGCGTGCAAAGATGCAGCCGTCGTTCTGGGTATGGTCATCATGCAACAAGCGAACAATAACGCAGGCGTCGATCTGGGTGTGGCTATCGTGCAAATAGCGGACAATGAAGCAGGCGTCTGTCTTGGCGTAGCCGCTTACCAAGTCGCGGATGAACACGCACAGGCCACATTCGGCTTCTATCAAAAAGTCAAAAATAAGGCGCGAGTGTTTAGCGTTTTTTCGGGTCTCAAGGCCAGCTAAACATCGTCCCCCCACACGAGCAATCGTGTGGGGGATTTTTTTAAATTTATTCATACCAACAAACAAAAAATCGCTATAATTCTTCTATTTTCTACTCCGCCAGCTGGCGGACCACTTTCTAAATTCTATTTTATCACTCCCCCGCCGAGCATTTCACCTGATTTTAAATAAAACACAACAAACTGACCCGGGGTTACCGCGCGCTGAGATTCATCAAAAACAACCCTTAATTTTGAGATTTGTCCGCCAGCTGGCGGATTGAGATTTGAGATTTCAAAAAACCTCGCTTTTTGGAGCGGCTGACGATATCTTATTCGTGCCAGAGCCTGAAAAGATTTTTTCGGCGCGCTTCCCGATATCCAATTTACATTTTCCGCTACCAGTTCTTTTTTATACAAATCTTCTTGATCTCCTTCTGAAACATATAAAATATTTTTCTTGGTGTCTTTTGCCACCACAAAATATGGCGTGCCGCCACCCGGAGAACCGATGCCTTTTCTCTGGCCTATGGTAAAAAATTCCGCGCCTTCGTGCTGGCCCACCACTTTTCCCTGCAGAGTCTTCACCAAACCTTTTTTTGACTTGATTTTTGTTTTTAAAAATTCCAAAAGCCGCATTGGTCCGATAAAACAAATTCCCTGGCTATCTTTTTTTTCTGCCGTAGGCAAATCAAATTTTTTCGCCAATTTTCTTACTTCTGGCTTATCGTAATCCCCTATCGGAAAAATCGCATACTTTAATTGATTTTGCGTAAGCTGAGATAAAAAATATGACTGGTCTTTGTTTTTATCTTTTGCCTCATAAAGTTTATAAATCGCCTTTGAGTTTTTGGTTTTTTGTTTTGTTGGAAATTGGAAATTGGAAATTGGAAATTTTCGGCGAAGTCGAGTGTAGTGTCCAGTTGCAACATAATCAAACCCGAGAGATAACGCTTTTTTTAAAAATATACCGAATTTAATCTCCCTATTACAAAGCATGTCGGGATTAGGGGTGCGCCCAGCGCGATATTCTTCTATCATATATTTTACCACCGCGTCATAATATTCTTTTTCAAAATTGAAAGTATAAAAAGAAATGTCGAGCTTTGCCGCCACGCGCCTGGCGTCAAACTGATCTTTTTCAGAAGTACAGAAATCCAAAAATTCTTCATCCGACCAATTTTTCATATACGCCCCCGCTACTTCGTATTTGTCACTTTGCACAAGCAAGGCCGCCGTCACCGAAGAGTCCACTCCACCAGACATCGCTACCAAAACTCTCTTTTTGTTTTTATTTGATGCGTTATTCATTTTTTAATTCAACGATATTTAATGTCTGCCAATAAATATAACCTTGGTGAGGTTCTTTTCTTAGGCCCGTTTTTTCATACAAAAACTTCATCCACTCTTTATTGTTTAAAACAGGTAAAACTTTCAGGGGCACCCTCATTTTTATTAATGTTCGCGATTTCAGTCCGGATTGCTTTATAAATTTTTTAGCATCTTTTTCACATAAACTAGAATAATTAATCACGATTGACCCGCCCTCATTTAGATGATCTTTTCCAGATAAAATTATTTCGCGCATCAAACTAATGCCTTCGTAGGGATTTTTATCTACGCTATATGGCCTGGGCAGATATGGAGGATTACAGATAATTAAATCATATTTCTCGTTCTTTTTTATATTTTGCCAACGAGAAGTAAAAAATTCTTTTTTTATATGAAGTTCTTTGGTATTGTCTTTAGCGCACAAGATAGCGAAAGGATTGATATCTACAAAAACCATCTTTTTAATGCTAGCGAACGTGCTGGCAATATATTTTCCTAAAAATCCAGACCCACACCCGATTTCCAAAGCAGATTTAAAATGACGCTTCTTTTTTATTATTTTGTTGAGTGCTCTGGCAAATAAAATCGTGTCTATTGAAGGGCACCACACATTTTTATGGCGTAAAGGATCCCACCAAACACTCACCTTGTTATACTCCGTTATGCGCGGATAACTCTGATAAAGGGCAAAAATTGTATCACGCACTACATTACTTCTCAGCTGTTTGGCCATGGCGTACAAGTCCGTCACCAAAACAGGATTTTTAATGGTGCCGATAAGTTTTTTACTTAAAGACGACAGGTCTTTTGGTAGATGAATTTTCTGCCCTAAAATCTGCGCGAGCTCGTGCCCATTGGCATAGATTTTTTCTCTTTTTAAATCTTTGCTAAATTCTATTATCATAATTTATAGACTATTTGATAAACATCTCCCGCCCCCATCACTATCACCACATCATAATTTAAAATATTTTCTTTTAGAAGCTTAAGCGCCTCTTCTTTATCCTTGGCATAAAATAAATTCTTTGGACGCAACTGTGCGCTTGCATTTTTAACGGCTCTGAGTAAATCTTTTGAGCTGATTTTTTCTTTTTCTTCTTCGCGGCCCTCCACTTGGTATATTTCGGATAAAATCAGCCCACTGGCTCCCTGAAAACTTTTTACAAAATCATCAAAAAGCATGCGGGTTCTGTTTTGCTGATGCGGCTGGAATACTACTAAAATTTTTGAAGGGGAATAAATCCCCACACCTACATCAACATCGCCGTTTTTTTTCATTTGAGTTGCGGGGTGTTTATATAAATTTTTTGTGAGTTTTTTTTGCTGGTAGGTGTGGGGGTAAAACTCTCTTGCCGCCTCAATCGTTTTTTGCACAGCCGTGGGATGATGCGCATAGTCAGAAATGATAGGCCTATTTTTAAATTCGCCCACTTTTTCAAATCTTCTCCATGTGCCTTTGAAATTTTTACAAACCCTCTTTATAGAGTCAATATCCGCTCCGAGCTCCAAAGACAGTGCGCTGGCGGCCAAAAAATTGTATATATTAAAGTCACCCGGAACAAATATCTTCATCTCTCCTAAATTTTTCCCTTTCCACCAAAACTCAAATTTTTGCGCGCCCACTTCCTTTTTAATGTTTCGCGCCATCAAATCGGCTGAATTTTTTATGCCATAGCTTATTTTTTTAGCTTGGGAATTTTTGAGTATATCTAAAATATTTTTATCATCGGCGTTATAAATCAAAAGACCATCTTTTTTTAATTTTTTTATATACTCACTAAAAGCGTTTTTGATGTCTTTTAAATCCTTATAATAATCCAGGTGATCCTCTTCAATATTGGTCAAAACTATCGCCCTAGGATTTAAATTGAGCATATGGCGACGATATTCACACGCCTCCGCTACAAAATATTTACTTTTGCCTTGCCTAAAATTACCTTCCCATATTTTTACTCTACCTCCCACAACAACGCTGGGATCCATACCTGCGCTCTCAAGCATCAGTCCTACCAAAGATGTGGTGGTCGTTTTTCCATTTGTACCAGAAATCGCTACGGAAAAATAATCATTCATTAAAATACCCAGCATTTCCGGGTAGTTTTTTAAAGTAGAGCCAATTTTTTTAGCGACCAAAATCTCCGGATTGTCTGATAAAACAGCCGGTGAAAAAACAACGGCATCCGCGTCCGCAGGCACATTTTCTTTTTTCTGCCCAATAAAAATTTTTACCCCCAATTTTTTGAGCTCATCAGTTATTTCCGACTTTGCGACATCAGACCCGCTCACCTTAATCCCTTTTTGCAAAAACATCCTCGCCAAAGCAGAGACACCTATCCCGCCTATACCTATAAGATGGACTTTTTTTAAATTTTTTAAATCAATTTCTTCCATGCTTTCATTATATATTATCATTGACTTTTTACGCAAAACATTTGATTATTAAGTCAATGAGTTGGTTCCTTAAAAATGGGAGGTGGGTTTGGACAACGCCAAGCGTCTTATTTTAAAAAAAGACAAACAAGTAATTCGTGCCGTAAAGAAACTGCCCATTAGTATTTTAGGCCAAGAAAGTTTTGTTCTCTTCTGGCGCGGATTGAAACAAGCGATAGATCTCACTGTTCGAATTCCAAAGTCACCAGAAGATTATTTGTATCTAAAAGCGCACCATTTGAAAAATATATCTCTTGAAGAAGTGCGGAGATTATTTAAATCATTTGGGTTATTTTTTACAGAAGGAATGATACAATTTCCTGTTTTTTATATCGCCAGAACCCAGTCTGAAGCTGACGAATTAAAAAGATTATTTGAAGTCGAAAATGATGAATTAAAATTTTATGAAAGACTCGGTGAACTTTCTGGATTTCCTCAAACGGCCATAAAGGCTTATGGGGAATACTTAAGAATGGGACGCCCCACAGAAGGCGGGCCACTACTCAATATTAGAACTGGGGTAGATGTCCCCAAAGAAATATTAATCCAAGACTCTGCGACTTTTATACAATTTAGGCTTTCCCGCGATAATTGGAGGGAGGAATTAAAAACTGTCCAAAAGTGGTCAGATGAAATAAAACAAGTCGACCCCCAACTTCACAAAAAACTCGTCAAAGCGTTGTTACCCATTCGATAAACTGGCGTTAGACGAAAAGACCCCGAGCAATTCGGGGTCTTTATTTTTATTTATTCTCTTCAATAAATTTCACGAATCCGTCCATAAAATCTTTTAAGAATTTCTTGTCATTTTCATCTTTTAATTCCCCACTTTCATCTATTCGCGCGTCAGCGCGAGAAAAATAGAATTCCTTTTCACTAAAAATCTTTGCCCGCATAAACAAAAGCATTTCTCTTAAATGTAACTGCGCGCGCACTGTCCCGAGCATCCCAGGGCTGGCACCCATAATAGCGATGATTTTATGATTTAAAACTTTCGAACGGGACAACCAATCTATAGTATTTTTTAAAACGCCTGGAATGGAATAGTTGTATTCCGGAGTCACTATGAGTACAGCGTCCGCATTTTGTATTTTTTCTTCCAAATCTTTTACAGCCTGCGAAGCGCCAAGCGCCTCCACATCTCCGTTATAAATAGGTACGCCGCTAATATCGACGATATCAAACTCAGCGTTCTCCGACAAAACCTTGCCAGCACATTTTAAAAGTTTGGTATTTAAAGAATCTTTTCTCAAGCTTCCACTAATACCCAAAATTTTTATTTTTTCCATAAATAAATTATTAATTTTAAACCGAAAAATAACCCTATATAATTATAGTCTCCAAATCTTACTTACCCGATCTCGCCACATTTTCTTCCTTTCTTCCAAAATCTTTTGATGGTTCTCTTCAGAAAGATTATTCATGCGTTTTATGCGTTTCGACAAGCTCATAATATCTCTCCTGGTCAGACTCTCAACGACAGAGTCCGCCAACTGTTGTTTTTGTTCCGCCGGCAACTCTTGTAATTTGTCTGAAATAACCTTACGACATTGATCAATCTTTTTGCCAGTAACTATTCTGCTCATTTCGGCCAGCTCTGTTCCCACAAATTCTCCGGGGTTGTTTTTTGATTCTACGCCTAATTTTATATTATCTATTATAAATTGCGGATTAATATTTGTAGAAATTAAATGTATTTTAATTTTCTGTTCTTTTTCAATTTCTAATTTTATTTTTTTAATTTCTTGATGCACATTTCGCCAGAAATCTAAAGGCGCCCCCTTTGGAAAATCATATAGAGCATATACATCAAGATCTGATTCCTCTGTGCTATACCCACCCACCGCCGAACCAAATGGAGCAAGACCAACAAACGACTCTTCTTCCGCCAATCTCTTCTCGAGCTCTCTTAGTATTGCCAATTTCTGTTCATTGGGCTCTCCTTCAACATTACGGGCTATATAAAGTTTTTTCTCAAATGATTCTGGTTTCATGATTTTTATGCCCGCACCATAATACACCTTAATTTTATCATTATTACAAACAAAAAGAAAAGCCCTCGGCGTTTTTACGCCGAGGGTTCAAGTCCGCCTGCCTGCCGGTAGGCAGGCGCTAATGAGAGTATAAGAAAAGAGCGAAAAATAAATAAATTAGGTAAGATTTTAAAAAATCAAAAATAAAAACACGCCTATCATTATGATTCCGATGATAAACTGCATTACTCTGCCTGCAAAAAATCCCAGTAGCGCGCCCATGCCTGAACGCAAAGATTGTTTGAGGTCACTATTAAAGAAATATTCAAGCAAAAAAGCTCCTAAAAAGGTGCCCACTATCAGTCCCGGCAACCCCCCAAAAACTACACCCAGAAAACTTCCCACGATTGAACCAATGATGCCGTACTTGGTGGCCTTGGCATATTTGGCACCCGCAACACCCATCAAAAGATCCGCCACGAAAGAAAATACCACCAATGCCACAAAAAATATTATCCAGCCCAAACTTATTTTTACCATGCCAAAAAACGCCAAATAAAATATAATGCCGATTAAAATAATTGCCGCTCCCGGCAAGATCGGAATGATGGTACTAAAAATACCCACCAACAAAAACACCCACACCACCACCCATTTAAAAATTTCTACCCAATCAAAATGCATAAATTTTTGTTAAATAAAATTTAAACGCTTATTCAAGTTTTATCCTTATTTAAAAAATAGTCAATTATTTTATTCTGCCTGACATTTCTTGATTTATTTAATTTAGTATTATAAGGTGACGTTAAAGAACTTTGAAAACTGGGGGTACGCCGTGGGCAAGAGCAGATACGATTTCATCCAGTGGCACAAACTCAACCTGAATGTCAGAGCCGACCTGCTTCCCGTAATTGAGGGGGCCAGACATGGAGCGCTTGTTGCCATTTATGAAGAAGGTAATTCCGACGAAAAGTCGCAAAGAGAATTGTTGGAATATTGCTTAAAAAGATTTAATTTGTTTTATAAAAAGCAAGGTGAAGCCTTATATTATATTTGCGACAACGAGGCGATGTTAGAAAAACTTTGGCGTCGTCCGTCCTACATAGGAGAATTTCTTGGATATCCAAAATGTTGCATAAAAGCCTTCTACAAGGGGGCACGAAGGGTCAGTAAGTCTCAAAAATATTATGGCGCGCCAGGTGTCGTGTTTTGCAGAAAACTATTTAAGGTATATAAAAGAATGGGTTGTGAACATCCGTTATTTTATACCTTGCATGTGCCTTGCGGTATAAATTGCAAAGAAACGCTTGCTCTGGGAGCAAAAATTCAAAAGGCGTTAAATGACCATGACAAAGAAGCGGCGAAATATTTAAGAGGACATACTATGAAGTGCATGTACGAATTTCATTTTTATCATCCCCCCAAAAAATCACGAAAAAAATAAAACAAATAGGGACGAAGTTTATTCGTCCCTTTTTTTATTTGGATTTTTTCTCATTACTGCCAAAATCCCAGCCATCCAATCGGGCTCGTGTCGTGATCGTTGTCTGAAAAAATTAAAGATCCGGCATTTACTCCCTCGGGCGCGTGAGAAGTGGTGGCGCTGATGCCATATTCGTTGTTATAAAAAGTATTATTTTCCAAAACTATCGGCGCGTATGTAGAAAGCTCCAACCCGACATGTGAACCTTCAGCGTCGTTTCGAGCATTGGAAAATTCCGAACCTTTTATAATCGCCGATCCCCCAGTGATATTTACATTCGCAAATTTAGAATCACGAAATTGTGAATTGTAAATTTCCACAGGACTTTCGTTTGCATAAAAAAGCGAGTGTTGAGATGTGCCGTTTAAATGCGTGCCGCCGTATCTCATTTGCGCGTATTTAATAGTGGAAGTCGCAGAAACATTTTCCAATTGCACCGATCGCCAATCACCAAAATTCGGCAAAGTTGTTCCGCCGTCATTATTCGTATCTCCTCCCACCGAGTCATCCTTTATAGAAGTAAACACGACCGGACTCCCATCTTCCCCCTCGACGCTCAATTTACCCATCGCCAAAAACCATGAGTCGAAAGCTTTGAATTTAATTGTGGTGCCAGCTTTTATGGTCAGTTGTGAGGTATTGGGCACTGAAAAAGATGTCGGGATTATAAAAGGAACATTTCCTCCCCAAGTTATATTGAGCCCCACAGGTAAATTGCTCACCAAAAATCCGTTGTAATCATTATTTTCTACCACATTATCATTTCCAAAATCTACTGGTATAGAAATTTGAGTGAGAACTTTATTTCTCGTAAAATAACTGTTTTTTACACTCAAAAGATTTTCGCTCGAATTTCCCGAAGCCAAAATAGCCAGCCGATTATCAATAAATTTTGTTCCGGAGATGCTTACCTTTCCTCCATCTTGATACAAAGATCCGTAAGCAAAGGGTTGTGAAGGAGTGGATGTACTGTTTTGAAAAACTGAATTTTCAATATTGACCAAAGAATTTTGCGCCCAGAGCCCCTTCCAGCGCGCATATTCAAACACGCTACCCAAAATATCTACGGATGTATTATCAACGTTCAACATTCCGCTATCATTGCTAGTCCCGTCAAAAGTCGCCCCACCATAACGGAACACGGCATAATTAATTTTATTATTTTTGCTCTGCGGAAACAGATGAACGTATTTCCATGTTGCTTGAGTGGCCTCTGTGGCGTGACCATCATTATTTGTGTCCCCTCCATATTCGTCATCCCTGAAAGAAGTGAATACCACTTTATTTTCTTCGTTTCCCCGCACATCCAACGTGCCCTTTATGTCAATTCTTTGATGTCCGTCTCCGGTTGTAAATTTAATTATCACTCCCGGCTCAATGGTAAGTTTAATATTTTCCGGAACAGTTAAAATGTCATAGATCCAATACGGACTTTTTGCTAAAGTTAAGATAGTGTTCTGCAAGAGAGTTCCATTAAGCTGATGGTATTTATTGTAAACACTATTTTCTGATTTCGGACTGCCCAAAACAGCGTCGCCCTTGGCGTCCTGAGCGGTAGAAACGCCGGAAAACGTGAGCCAATTCCGAAAATCATTTCCGCTTTCTTCCATGACAACTTTTTCCATTGAAGCGCGCGTGGAAACATTTCCAGCAAACCAACCCGACGAATCGTTTGGATTTATTTTATCCACCTCAAACTCCGCGGGATTTTTTAAACGCATCACTTCTCCGCCATTATTCAAACCTGAACCAAAGCTTCCCCACCAATCAGCAGAAATATTTGAAATCGTTTGGTCCGTTTGATCGTTGCCATTTTTTCTTTCAAGCAAATAGTATTCGTGCGGCTCGATAATTTTGTTTCTAGTTATCTTGTCAGCGTTATCTCCGCTAACAAATGTTATATCTGGAGTCAAATCGGCGGCGTAAAGTTTCCAGCCCGTTAAATCTACCGGGTAATCCGTGATGTTGTAGAGCTCTATCCATTCATCGCTTGGCGACGCCTTGGTCCCGGCCCAAGCAAATTCTGAAAACACTATCGGCTTTTGGGTAAGATTTATATTTTTTTCAACCCAGTCGGAAATGTTTCCCTTTGTGTCTTTAGCGCGCAAACGGACAGTGTAATTTTTATTCGCCCCTCCCGTATAATCAAGCGTGCCGGATGTCGAAGTCGAATTGATTTGGCTTGTGAGATCCTGCCAATCTTCGTTTTCCTTTTTTAAATTTAATTCAAAACTTTGAAAATCTGATGCACTTTCAGAAAGTTTATACTGGATAGAAAATTTGCTATTTACAAAATCCACGTTTGTAAAATCTAACTGTGGCTCTGGAGCCGAGGAATCAAATAAAATAGCTATAGAACTTATTTCGCTTTCATTGCCGTCGGCATCCGTAGCAAAAACCTCAAAAATGTTTTCACCGGCAAATAAATCAATTAATTTTCTCCACAATGTAGAACTAACGCGCAAAATATCATCTTCACTTTCATTTATAAATATTTTGTCCGAATCTTCACTATTTGTTCCTTCCAAAAAAATCGGTGTAGAGGTTGATGTAAAATTTTCGCCGCCATTAGTTAAGATGGCGGGTTTTTCTGGGGGCGTGGTATCCGCAGACGGAGTGGGGCTAGGCGACGGCGAAGGTGTTGGTGTTGGTGTTGGTGTTGGGGACGGTTCGGGGGTTGGGGTTGGCGAAGGTTCGGGTGAAGGTGTCGGGGACGGCTCCGAAGAGGGTGTTGGAGTTGGTGTGGGTGTTGGAGTTGGTGTGGGTGTTGGAGTTGGTGCGGGAGAAGGCGTTGCTTGTGGTGAGCTTGTCGAACTGGGCGTCGGACTAGGAGATGGTGGCTGGGATGATCCCGATCCGCCTCCTCCATATATAACAGCGGGGGTTGGAGTTGGAGTAGGCGCAACTGACGCGCTATGTGATGGACTGGGAGAGGCTGGGGACGTAGTCTGCGAGGCGGGGGGCGTTGTGGATGGAGGCACAATAAAAGGACTGCTGGATAAAATCGGACTTGGGCTGGGGGTGGAACTTATTTCATCAAGAGCCGTTAAAATAGCGCTACTTGTGCCAACGTTATTTGGATCACCATTATTTTGATTGACGCCATTGAAAAATGATAAAAAATACGCACCCAAAGAATGGAACAGCTTGTTCCAAGCAGATTGATCCGCATTAACAAACTTCGGATCATTTTTGATTTTCTCTGCTTCTTGAAAAAATAGATTTATAACTCCGGCGCCAGATAAAACGGCTTGTCTTGATAGGTGGGCCCAGTAGTCGGAGAGGACGACGTCTTGGGGTGATTCTATAGAGTAGGTGCCGTCTTCCTTAATAAAAATTAATTTATAATCATTATTATTCTCATCTTTTTGTAGGGCATAAAAATATCCGTTAACCAGTGCAATATTTACCCTGTCAAGGCTTGGTTTAATAAAATTACTATCGCTTATCGTATCCCTGCTAAAAAAATTATTATTAGAATAATCGGCGTTTTTATCAAAATAAGAATTAAGGTTAGATAAAATTATAGGCGTATAATTTTGATTTTTTAAATTAACGGCTATTCCTAAATTTTTATTAAATTTCTTTGTCCAGCTTTCATATGGACTGCCCATTCCAGCGACAGGAGGATGAGCGTCATCTCTTGTGTGATCAGGCACTGTCATGTCCTCTATTAAATGAACAATGTGACCAAGAGCAATATATGCTCTTTCTTCGTTTCCTTTTGCGTAATCATATAAAGCCCTGTCCCAAGAATAATCAGTTGAATAGCTCAAAGGATTTTTGAAAAATCCCGCTAAATAATAGGTAACGCTTTTTTGCGCTTGAGCCAATGTATTTTGAGACCAATTTTTAGCGCTCAATTCTACTCCTTTTAGTCCTATATTATGCACGGGATCATAAAAATGATTCAACGAACGAATTCCCGTGTCTTCTTCTATGCTTCCTTGCTTTATCCAATTCATCTCTTGATCGCTAATTTTATTGGAAGAAAAATTTAGATTATAAAACTTAACCACTTCTTCCGTTAGGGCGGGGTGAACCATTGTGTCATTGTAAGCTTTAAGTTTAAATGGCAAGTTTAAAATTAATCCAAAAACCGCTAACACAAAAAGACATTTTAAAATAAATATTTTTATATTTCCCAGCGAGCCCGCAAACGAAAGTTTTCTTTCGTCTGGGACGAGCGACGGAAATTCAAGAAGCGCCTTGGCGTTTCTTATATTTCGCTTATTTTCCATATTTTTGTATAGATATTAAGATGTAATGATATCATTACCCCATAATTTCCTGGGGGGAAGCTTTTGGAAATCGTTCCTCCTTTTCCATCTGAAATATTAATAATGACCTTGTCCCGATAAACCTCGTACAAAAAACGAATCGAAGAATCATCCACAACCTCCTTTATCCATTTGCTTGGCGCGTTAGATAATTCTTGTATATATCTATTTTTTTCTTCTTGTGTTTTCTTATTGAATGCATTAAGCCATTTTTCTTTGTTTTCGAGAATCAAATACCTGCTTGCCAAATCTACATCGCCAGATTTTAAGGCTGTTAAAAACATATTAAATGTTTCCTCCGGAGTTTTGCCTCCGTATGTATCCGTTCTATATGGACGTTCCAAATCAGACATCAATTTTTTCTGTTGCCAATAAGAACTGCCAGGAAGATAGCTTCCGAAAAACATATAAACAATAAACCCCGCCGCCAAAATAATCGCGCAAACTAAAATTATTTTCTGCCACTTGCCCGCTAAAATATTTTTCATGTTTATAAAAAAATTATTAAAACTCAACAAAAATAAGTTTAATTTAAAGTTAAGGCCCTAAAAACAAAAAGTCAATACCCCGTCCCCAATTTTCTCGTCCAACCGGCTCATCATCTTCCATTCCCCCATTTTTTATCCCGTAGTCATCTTTATTCCACTATTCGTACGAATAGTGGAATAAAGATGACTACATTAAAATAAAAATATAAACACTCCAAAATATAAACCCTCCGATACAAACATCCACCGTTTAAGCACATCTTCAATTTATAGCATGGAGACAGTGTGTTTAATTATAGTATTATAATCATCCGACAATTTATAAAAAACTTGCGTCCTTTTTGAATCTTTGTCCACTAAATTTGCAGAAAATAAAATCGAGAGATGCTTGGACGTGGAACGAAAGGATAAATTAATTTCTCCGGAGATATCCCCCACAGAAGCTTGTTTGCTGTCTTTTAAATATTTAATAATCGCCAATCGACGCCTATTGGCCAAAACTTTTAAAATTTTTTCTAAATCTTTTTTGTCTTTCATGTCTTTATTAATAATCTACTAAATTAATTTCTTGCCATTATAATAACATACTATTAGTTATTGTTCTACTATTCGTACGAATAAGACTCATAACAATGGAGGATTGTGATGAAAGGGTGGGCGCGTTT
Organism: uncultured Candidatus Saccharibacteria bacterium; assembly: GCA_964357175.1. Taxonomy (GTDB): domain Bacteria; phylum Patescibacteriota; class Minisyncoccia; order GWC2-36-17; family CAYHJU01; genus CAYHJU01. The sequence continues at coordinate 111 of CAYHJU010000006.1, read as the reverse complement.
ATATTTATATGTATTTTTTCATTGACACCACACTTCAATTTGCTATATTGAAATCAAGGGAAATGGCTTCTCTTAAAGTACCTTGAAAAAGGAGGAGTAAATGGTGAGGAA
>CAYHJU010000005.1:0-33183 GCA_964357175.1 uncultured Candidatus Saccharibacteria bacterium | reverse complement strand
TTTTCATATGCTCTCAGACTATCTGAAAAGTGCAATATGAGTATACACATTACCTGGGGGACTTGACTTTTATGTTCTGATATGCTAGGATGGCATGAAATCCAAGCGTGGTGCTTGGATGGAATCAAACTGTACCTTGAAAGGAGGGGCGCACGATGAAAGCTACAATAGCGTTGCTCGGAATGCTGATGCTGTTCTTGATCGGATGCGGTAGCGAGGCCACTTCCGGCAATACCAAGAGCGCTGTCCAACTGGCGATTGGCGAAGGCGTGGCGATCCCTGAGGGCTACACTCTCATAGAGGCGTCTGCTTATGGCCAGTTCACCAACAACAACACGCTCTACATTCGAAACAAGGCGAATGGGCGTGTGTACGAATACGAGAGTGACAGACTCGGAACCGAGATCGTAATCCCTGAGGGCTACATCCTCGTTGCCGTCTCAGCACACGGAAAGTTCACGAACAACAGAACTTTCTACTGCCAGAAGAACGGAACCGACCAGGTGTTCGTATGTTCGCCCAAGTAGTTGTCTCATGCCCACCATGTCCTCGGACCTCTGGTGGGCTTCATTTTTTATAAATTTTGAATTAAGAATTTTCATAAAAGAATTTGCCGCCAAAGAAAAACTTGTCCCGATTTTGTATGAGCGAAGTGAATTTACAAAATCGCGGATCCGCGATTTCAAACAAAATCAAAGATTTTGATAAAATCGGGAAAATTGTTAGCGATGCGACTCCCCACCTTTCCATCCGCCAGTTGGCGGATAGTGGATCTTTCTCGGGGCACAAAAAATACGGACTTTTGGTCCGTATTTTAATTATTATTTTTTATTCTAGCCTTGAGCTTAAATAAGGGCCGCGTCAATGTTCCTAAGAACAAAGCCCACCATGGCGCTACGTCATACCACTCAACCACACTAGGCATGCCGTTAATTTCTCTCACACGAAAACTGCCTCGCTTTTTATTCCAATCCTCTTCAGATATTGAATCCATTCCACGTTTTATTTCCTCTTCAGAAAATTCTATCAGCTTAATGCCAAAATATTCAGCCTTGAGACTGAGACTCTTGAGACGATTTTCTCGCAACAGATACAGCAGCTGGTCATAATCCCTTTCAACAAATTGATCTGTGTTAATTTTTAGTAGCGCTGTATTTTTAATAGTAATGGCAGGATTTATGCCTAATGCAGAAAAAATACCGATCAATTTAATAATATCTTTTCCCCACAAATAAATATAGTTGGGATCGCCACGAATTCCAAAATATTTATTATATATTCCCGTTTTAGCGCTAGGTTTTAATCCTTGCGATAAAATTAACGGCACGTTTCCAATAGGGGTCATGTGGTAAAAACATGCCATTTTTCACCTCACTTTGCTGTTAAGGTTCTATATAAAACTTAACACTGCAATAAATTATTTTCAATATCCCATAGATTTAGATATTCTTGTTAAAAAACGCTTTTTAGAATTAAATTTAGTACCCTAGCGGAAATTTTTTCATTAGATACTCTACTTCTTTTTTTATTTTTTCTGGACCTTCTTTTTCTTTAAGAATTCTTTTTATCCAGTTGGCAATTTGTTTCATTTGTTCTACTTTCATGCCGCGACTCGTAATGTAAGGCGTTCCCAGTCTTATGCCCGAAGGATTTAACGCTTTTTGATCATCCGGCAACATTTCCCTATTCACTAAAATCCCGCCCTTTTCTAAAATCTCTTCCGCTTCCTTCCCGCCAATACTCATACTTTTTAAATCCAAAACTATTAAGTGATTATCTGTACCACCCGTTAGAATATTAAGTCCATATTTTTTCAACTCTTCCGCCAAAACTTTTGCATTTTTAATAACCTGCTTTTGATATTTTTTAAACTGTTCACTTTTGGCTAGTTTAAAAGCCACCGCTTTTGCCGCAGTAATATTATTGTGTGGTCCGCCCTGAACACCCGGAAAAACTGCCTTATTTATTTTGTCTATTAATTCCGTTTTGGCAAAAATCACAGCCCCGCGAGGTCCACGTAGTGTTTTATGCGTTGTAAACATTACTACGTCCGCAAAGGAAAACGGGGACAGATGCAAATCAGCAGCAATTAATCCAGCCGTGTGAGAAATGTCAGCCACTAAATACGCGCCTACTTTTTTGGCAATCTCTGAAAACTTTTTAAAATCTATTTCTCGTGAATAAGCAGTTGCTCCCGCTATAATGATTTTTGGTTTTTCCTCTAAAGCAATTTTTTCTATCTCTTTATAATCCAAAAATCCTTCGCTGTTCACCCCATAAAAAACACCTCGCCAAAATTTTCCACTAAAACTTATTTTTGTGCCGTGACTCAAATGTCCGCCGGCGGCCAAGCTCATTCCTAAAATCTTTTCTCCTTGCTCTGCCAATGCCCCATAAATGGCTAAATTTGCGGGGGTCCCTGAAAGCGGTTGAACATTTACTCCCCATTTTGCATCACTTAAATCAAAAAGCTCAAGCGCCCTTTTTTGGCACAAGCTCTCAATTTCATCATAAAATTTAACACCCGAATAATATCTTTTTCCAGGATATCCTTCGCTGTATTTATTCACCAAAGGAGAGCCGAGCGTCTCCAAAACTTCTTTGGGCGCTATATTTTCTGAAGCAATCAAATTAATAGTCGTTTCTTGTCTTTCAATCTCAGATTTTATAAGCTTGGCAATTTGAGAATCTTTTTTTGCAAGATTTTTGAAATTCATATACCATAAATATACACTAGCGCAAATAAATGGCAACTCTAAAATATAAAAAAATAGACAGTAAAGACTATAAAAAACTGCCCACAGAAAGCGGAGTGTATTTGTTTTTTAATAAAAACTACAAACTTTTATATGTGGGCAAAGCTATAAATCTCAAAAAAAGGGTCGCTTCATATTTTTTAGGACGCGAACAAGACCCGCCTGCGTGGCCGAAGCCACTTCGGCGAGGCGAAGGTCCACGCAAGCAAAAAATGGTTCTTGAAGTAAAATATATAAAATTTATCACCACCCAATCAGAAATAGAAGCGCTTATTTTAGAATCACAATTGATTAAAAAATTCATACCGCCTTACAACATTTCTTTACGCGACGACAAACAATATTTTTTCGTAGCCATCACAAAAGACGTTTGGCCTATTGTTTATTTAACCCATCAGATACAAAAGCCTCGTACAGAATACATTGGTCCATTTACGGATGGAGCGAGCATCAAAACCACCTTAAAACTTCTACGCAAATCATTTCCGTATTCAACTATAAAACATAAAAACAATCGCCCCTGCTCTTGGTGCCATATTGGACTATGTCCAGTTTCCGAAGGCAACCAAAAGCTCTATTTAAAAAATCTTTCTGTGATAAAAAGATTTTTGTCGGGCAACCCCAGTCAAATCATAAAAAAACTACAGAAAGAAATGGTTATTTTGTCTAAAAAAGAAGAATTTGAAGAAGCGGCAAAATTAAGAAACCAAATACAAAAACTGCAAAATATTATTTCACACAGAAGCGTTGTCGACACACGAAACAAACCCAGAGTAGAAATTATCAAAAAAATATGGAAGCAGACATTCGGATTTAAGTTTCCCCAAAGACTTGAGGCGTATGATATTTCCAATATTTCAGGCTTACTATCTACAGGCTCTATGGTGGTGTTGGAAAACGGCAAATTGAATAAGAAAGAATATAGAAAATTTCATGTACACTACGATAAAAAACCCAACGACGTTGCGATGCTCAAAGAGGTGTTGGCAAGACGCCTGCGCCATAAAGAATGGCCCCTGCCCCAAGTGATACTTGTAGACGGAGGAAAGGGACAGCTTGGCGCCGCCAAAAGAATACTGGCATATTATAAATTAAAGATTCCCGTTTTGGCCTTCGCCAAGGGGGAAAGAGTTGTTTTTAATAGTTCTTTTCTCAGAAAAATAAACCTCGAAAAATTATCCGAACAAATAAAAAATATTATTCTTTTGGCAGACGACGAGGCGCACAGATTTGCTATTTCGTATCATAAAAAATTACGCCGGAAGGAATTTTTAAAATAAAAACTCGACCCGACCAGGTCAAGTCCAATACAAAAGAAAAAACCCGCCAGAGGTCCGAAGACATGGCGGGGAGCAGTTGGTCTGCTCTGTCCTGTTAACCGTATGAGAGATACCGCCCCAACGGCTCTACCCACAACGCCAAAGCGATTAAAGCCAGGCAAATGACGCATTCGATGACAGGGCCTTTGGTCGGGACAACAAGTGACTCCTGTTTCGACTCAGAACCTGCTTGGGTATCGTAGTTCATCTCGCACCTCCTATTTGCATTGTACTCCTAAAATAAGATTTGTCAAGTGCGAGTTTGTGAAATAAGACCTGTGTATATTATCGCCAAATAATAGAAAAACCTGCGCCTTGTTGGCGCAGGTTAAGTCTAAGACGGAATCAACATAATCCAGATTATTTGCGTTAAATTGGCCCCGACCACGCATAAAAATTCAAGGACCAGCAGTAGCAACATGAATACAATAATCCGAATTGTCTTGTTTAAAACTGGATCTAAATTATGTAAAAAAAGATGTTTTTCTAACATGCGCAAAAAAATAAAAAATGCAAAAATTAATGCGAGTTTTAGCACCAAAACACCGCCCCATCCAACTTTATCGGCAAGCCACGCAGAAGCATCAATTCCTTCTTCTATGCCAAGATTGATGCCGCACGTAGTTAAAATAACATCAAGTGTATTTAAAAGAGCTAAGAGAACAATCCACATTCTCCAACTTCTCAGAGAAAGCGATCGCCCAAACATTTTTACCTCCCTTCTTCTGTCCTAAACAACCAAAAACCGTTCGCCTGACTATTAATCGAATTGTAAAACAAAAAATCATAAAAGTCAAGTATTTTGTTTTGCCCTGTCACTATATCCAATAAAATCCTGAATCTTTTTCTTTTGCCAAATCTTCCAGGCCAAATTTTTTCATTGTGGCATTGTAATTTTCTATGATCTCTTTCTGCGGAGAAAGCGGATGATATTCTATCTGTTTCTCATCCAATACTATTCTGCCAAAGCCGGTGAGTTTCTTTTTATTTTTTTCAATCCGAGATACGATTATTTTTCTAAATATTTTCTCTAGAAAATCCCCCGCCTTGCCTTGAAGTAATTTTTCTTTTGTCTTTTTAATCCATAAAAAACACTCGGTGTTTTTTATTTCTTGTTTTTCCGGCACAACATCAATGTGAGAAAAATAATTTTCCATCCATTTTTTATTGCATTGAATAAACTTTTTAAAATGGTCTCCATCATCAAAAGCCGGTTTCATTTTTAAAAACTCGGCCGCTTCATAAATACTGCGCGATGGCATTTCTTCGCCACCACTTATCACAAAGTGGTTGAGACAAAAAATATTTTTAAATCCAAATTTTTGCCACTTTCTAAAAAATAATGCCGCTAGTAAAGATACGCCAAAAGCGGCCGTATAAAGTCGGCCCCTTTGAACCAAGAAAAACAAGTCCCAATCGCTATCTTCTCTGATATTTTCTATGGCCAAAGACCCCGAAAGAGACAGTCCGCGCACAAAAGGAACCGCCGAAAATAAATTTAAATATTTTTTTTTTTTTTTAAAATGTCTAGTGCTTATCTCTTCCCTCTCCCTTCTTAACGCCACTAGATTTTTTCTGCCCCTTAAAAAATAAAGGCCGTCTTCAGTATCTATGTGTTTTTTTAGATTGTCTTTTTTTAGTAATTCAGAAATTTCCATAATGGAAATCTTGCCCGACGGCATACCCAGATGCTTTAAGCTTACCGAAAATTTGAACAAATCGTTCAAGTTTAATGCACGATCAAAACAGTCGAAATAAACTGTTGTTGCTAAAATTTGTTTTTCTGCGTTTTCCATATTAAAAATACGCTACATGACGCCCTTTAACCATTTGCCCGTGTCGGATTTTTTATTTTTTACTATTTCGTTTGGCGCGCCTTGAGCTATTATCTCTCCCCCTTTTTCTCCCCCTTCGGGACCAAGATCAATAAGCCAATCAGCACATTTCAAAACGTCTAAATTGTGCTCTATCACCAGCACACTATTTCCTAAATCCGCCAGACGCTGAAGCACAGCTAGCAGTCTTTTAATATCCGCAAAATGAAGTCCGGTAGTCGGCTCATCTAAAACATAGAGCGCCTTGCCGGTAGATTTTCGCGAGAGCTCTGTCGCCAATTTTATTCTTTGCGCCTCGCCTCCGGAAAGCGTGGTAGATGACTGCCCGAGCTTTATATAGTCCAGCCCGACATCTTTGAGTGTGTCAAGCTTGGATTTAATCTGCGCGAAATCATCAAAAAAATCATCCGCTTCTTTCACGCCCATCTTCAAAATTTGCGCGATATTTTTTCCCCTAAATTCTATTTCTAAAACTTCTTTGCTGTATCTTGTGCCGTGACACTCTTCACATTCCACATACACATCCGGTAAAAAGTGCATCTCAATTTTTTGCACGCCCTGCCCCTCGCACACCTCACATCTTCCGCCCTTCACATTAAAGCTAAAACGCCCCGCTGAATATCCGCGTATTTTAGATTCTTTTAAAGACATAAAAATGTCCCTAATCGGTCCAAATATACCCACATAAGTGGCAGGGTTTGAGCGCGGGGTACGGCCTATGGGCGATTGGTTAACATTCACAATTTTATCAACGTTCTCCACTCCTAAAATTTTATTAAATTTCGCTGGCTCGGCTTTGGCTCCATAAAAGGTTTTTTCCAAATGTCTCACCAACGTGTCGTTTATCAGAGTGCTTTTCCCAGAGCCTGACACTCCTGAAATTGCCACAAATTTTCCTAAAGGAATTTTTACAGAAATATTTTTTAAATTGTTCCCGCTGGCGCCAAAAATTTCTAAAAACTTTCCATTGCCTTGTCTCTGTTTTGCGGGTATTGAAATTTTTTCGCGACCAGAAAGATAATTTGCCGTTGGTGTGGATTTTTTAAGTAAATCTTTAAGCCTTCCGGAAAACAAAACTCTTCCGCCAGCTTCTCCCGCTCCCGGACCAATGTCCACTATCCAATCTGAGGCGCGCATTGTTTGCTCATCGTGCTCTACCACAAGCACCGAATTGCCCAGCGCACTCAATTCTTTTAAGGTTTTTATTAGTCGCGCATGATCTTTTGGATGAAGACCGATAGACGGCTCATCTAAAACATAAATGACTCCGGAAAGTTTTGAACCAAGCTGTGTGGCTAGACGAATTCTTTGGGCCTCACCTCCTGAAAGCGTCTCTGAGCTTCTCTCAAGCGTTAAATAATCCAGTCCCACATCTATCAAAAATTGCGCACGATCACCCATCTCTTTTAGAAGTGGCAGGGCGATTTTAAATTCAGAAATGCCAAGCGGTTTAAATTTCTTTTTTATAACAGATTGCGCGCCCGACAATTTTCCTGATGCCAGACACAACACAAAATCTTTAAAAACGTTTAAAGGCAGGGCAACAATCTCATCAACGCCCATACCCAAAAATTTCACTGCCAAAGCTTCTGGCTTGAGCCGCCTACCTAAACATGCGGGGCAAATTTTTATAATCATATACTTTTCTACCTCTTGCCTAGTCCACTCCGAGTCCGTTTCTTTCCAACGCCTCTCAAGATTGGGCACCACGCCTTCAAAGTGCTGGTGCGCATCGCCTCCTGGCATTTTTTTCTCCCCATAAAGTATCAGATTTATAATATTTTTTGGCAGGTCTTTTACAGGATCGTTTAAAGAAAAATCGTATCTTGAAGAAATGTCTTCGAGTAAAAACGAAAACCATCCCTGCCTCCCAACCTTATGCGAAGCCGAAGCCCACGGACGTATCGCGCCTTCGGCAATAGTTAAATTAGGATTGGGCAATACAAGTGCCGGATCTACTTCCAATTTTTTGCCCAGCCCCGTACATTCAGGACACGCGCCATAAGGACTATTAAAAGAAAATGTATGCGGTTCAATATCGTTGACGCTGATCCCGCAATAAGCGCAGGCCAATCTTTCATTAAAAAGCGTATCGGAAAAGTTTTTGTTTTTTAAAGATGAAATAATTACCAGACCCTTTCCGGTTTTAAGCGCTAACTCCACCGAATCGGCTATGCGAGCGCGCTCGGACTTGCTCGAAGCGTCTATTTCATCAACCACTATCTCTATAGAATGTTTTTTATTTTTTTCAAGTCCCTCGTCTGGAGCCTCCACTATACGCATTATGGAGCCATCAATTTTCACTCTTAAAAATCCTGCCCGCTCAATTGATTCTAAAATATGTCGATGCTCGCCCTTTTGCGAACGCACCACAGGCGCCAAAATTAAAGTTTTATTTTTCAAGGGCATTTTTAAAATCCTGTCCACTATCTGGCTGACACTCTGCTTGGAAACTTCTCTCCCACAATTTGGACAATGCGGCTTGCCAACTCGCGCATACAAAACCCTAATATAATCATATATCTCTGTCACCGTTCCTACGGTTGAGCGAGGATTGCGCAAAACGCTTTTTTGATCAATGGCAATAGATGGTGAAAGTCCCTCAATTGAATCTACGTTTGGCTTTTGTCTGGCGCCCAAAAATTGCCGCGCGTAAGAGGACAAGCTTTCTATGTACCTTCTCTGGCCTTCGGCGTATATCGTATCAAATGCCAAAGACGACTTTCCCGAACCGGAAAGTCCTGTGATAACCACCAGCTTGTTCTTAGGAATCTTAAGGCTTATATCTTTAAGATTATTCACCTTGGCTCCTTTTATAATTATTTGGTCGTTGTTGGACATGTGTTTAGAATTTAGTATCTAGGATCTAGAATTTAGCATTAAAAAATTGTAGAATTAATCATTAGAAATTGTATAATTGGAAATTTTTTGAAAATTGAGAATTGAAAATTGAAAATTTTTATTAGCTCCTAAATTCTTTTTAATGGGTTATTGTACCACAAATTTTTGAAAATTGAAAGACATTAATCAACACCACATAATTACCACATAATTGCTCTTCGTTGTTTCTTATTCGCCTATTCCTGCCTACCGGCAGGCAGGCGCGCGAATTAGAGACATAATAAAATTCAAAAAACAAAAAACCGCTCACAAAGAGCGGTCTGCGCGACTTTAAATTACTTTTTTCTAAGAAAAATAGTTTCCGTCTTCCAGTTACAAGAAAAATTTGGCAATTTAGATACAAAACGAAGAATGTTACTGATATTGCCACTCTTGATAAGACACTCCTTGATTAGAGCTTTTTCGATAGCACTAAACGCGGCATGCCCACCAACTTTTTCCAAAAAGCTTTCTATGCAACGAATTTCTTTTCTAAACCTGGAAGACTCAGGAATTAAATAAATCATGGTTACTGAGTTCTCCATGCGTAAACGGCTCCAGCGCACACGATTATCAATAAACCCATCCCTTCTACATTCATGAAGTGCTTCGCGCGCCTCATCTCTATTCCCCAAAAGACCACTCTTAATAATCACGAGCTCAAGATCGCTCATGGCCATTATTCTATTATTTTCTTTGAGAGTTTTTAGTATAACCTTCCTGACCTCTTTCCTGACCTTAAGAGCCTTGTCCACTCTTCCTCCCTTTTTCAAAGAACGTTCTTGTGTATATTTATACCTCCATCATCCCCTAAAATCAAGATTTGTTTCTTATTCTCTAATTCCTGCCTGCCGGCAGGCAGGCAGGAATTAGAGACACGATACAATTTTTGCTCTATATTTGATTTTTGATTTGAAACGGATACAAACACAAAACTAAAACTCTTTCGTATAAATTAGGCTCAATCCATCCGACAAAAACTTAATCGTTCCGTTTAAGTCCGTGCGGAAAATTTCAGAGCCCACTGCGGCTAAATTGCGAAGTGTAATGTCTGCCGGATGTCGGTATATGTTATTTTTACCTACCTCTATCACGCTAATTTGCGGACTGACTTTTTTAAGAAAAACGAGAGGGCTTGAATTTTTAGATCCATGGTGCCCCACTTTCAAAACGTCCGCTTTCACATCAACGCCCTTAAAAACAAAATTATTTTCTAAATCGCTTTCCGCATCCCCCGTAAATAAAAAACTTTCTTTTCCAAAATCAAATCTCACAACAACCATAGAGTCGTGGATATTTGTCGGGCTTCTTCCTAAAAAATTTAAATCAAAAGGATGTAAAATGGTGAGTTTTCCCAAATCTCCTATTTTTATCGTTTCTCCCGCGCGAGCCAAAATAAAAGGAATTTTTTGATTTCTCACTTCTTCTAAAAAAGCATTGTATTCGGGGGTGTTGTACGCGACTCCCGAGCCCACCACCGCTCCCACTTCATATCTTTGTAAGACATCCACCAATCCCGAAACATGATCAGCGTGAGGATGAGTTAAAATAATTACATCAATTTTTCTATTAATTACTGGTAACGCTTTGCTCAATTCGCTGATGACGGACGCATTGGGGCCTCCATCAATTAAAATCGTATGCCCGCCCTGAAAAATAAGCTCCGCATCGCCCTGTCCGACATTTAAAAAATAAACCTCCAAATTTTTATCAAACGATTTGTATAAAGTGAAATTTAAAATAGCAACTAAAACCAAAAGAAACCCTAAAACGGCAAAAATAATTAAAACAAGTTTTTTATTAAATTTTTTGTCCTCTTCTTCCATTTTATTGCTCTTTGTTTCCGCCAGATGACTTGGACGAAATAGATTCCGAAGATTTTTTACTCGCCTTCCAGATAAAAATTAAAATAACTGCAAATAATACTGCGCTCCCCAAAATTTGAGACGCGCCAAAACCCATATTCCACACCGCAATCGGCCAGGACGCGAAAAAACTTATCACATGGATCGTAAAACTTGCCATCAGCCACGTTGGCAAATTAATTATAAATCCCAATGCCGGGCTGACAATGCCCGCCACTCCCCCAATAAATCCAGTGAGCATCGTCAAAGGGATAAAAGGCAAAACCAAAACATTCACTATAGGCGAGACAAAAGAAATTTTCTGAAAATTTATAATTAAAAGGGGCAAGACAAAAATCTGTGCCGCAAGTGTGGTAGATAAATTTTCACGTAAAGCAAAAAAATTGGTCAGGCGTTTTAATTTTTGATTAAAAAAATCAGAAAAATATACCAGCCCCAAAGTCGCCAAAAATGAAAGTTGAAACCCCAGATCAAATCTCAAAATAGCCGGCCAGATCAGGACCATCAGGGCGCCAGCAAAAAGCAGAGCAAATTTATTGTTATAAACCCTTCCACTACGCAAAGCGATTAAAGACACCACGCCCATTATCGCGGCCCTCACAACCGAGGCTGAGGCGCCTGTGCCCACGGTAAAAAGCGTTACCCCCAAAATCGCCGCAAAAAATGACCATCCAGCAGAAAAGGACAGGAAGCGTGCCGTATTTTGTATAAAATTGGCAATAATTGTGATATTAAATCCAGATAAAGCTATCAAGTGTGTGGTGCTGGTATTATTAAAATCCTCCTGAAGTTTTTGCGGCATATTTTGCTTGGCACCCAAAAGAATTCCCGAGACAAAAGACGATTCGGGTTCGGGCAAAGATTTTTGCAAAGAATCTATCAATTTATTTTTAACGGCAAAAAGTTCTCTCTGGATAAAAGATGTTTTTCTCACACCTATTTTTTCTATTTGGGCATCGTTCATTATGCTATAAATTCCATCTTTGGCGAGATAATTTTCATAATCAAATCCGGAAAAATTTTTCGGCTTTTCCAAGGAACCAGATATTTTTATCTTATCGCCCATCTGAAATTCTAAAAATCTATTTATTTTTACACGCACTTTGCCACCAACACTGTCGTTTTGAGCGGGAGAAATTATTTTTTCAGCTTCAAAAACCAAATAAGTTTTATCTGTCCTTTCTTGCGGCTCGTCGTGCACCACTCCCTCGAACACAACTTTTTGTCCATTCCAATTTTGAATCATGTCTTGGCCGCTCGCATTTTGATTCATTAAACTAAAACGCAAGATTCCTAAAAATGCTCCCGCGCACAAAAATGCAAAGATAAAAATCTGTCTTTTTTCTCTAAAGTAACCAAACAAAAATAAAAATATAGTGAGCGCCGCCAAAAATAGCACTAGCAAAGCCGGCATATCCCAATACGAAGCCACGCCAACGCCAAAGATAAAAGACAACGACAGCCAAGATAAAATTTTATTATAAGAGATATTTAATTTCACAAATCCACTTTATCAAAAATTTATAAAAAGTCCATTCAAAAACTCTCACTTGTCTAAACAAGTGAGAGTTTTTTCTCGCAAAGAAAAATCGCAAGACATCCTACACTCCACAACCACCACCTTTTTGTCCTTCTTGTTGTTTGACTTGAGCAGAGATTTTTGCATATCCAGAACCGCTTGAATAATTGACCCCGAGCATTTCTTGTGGTGAAACATCCTGCCACAAAACGCCCTTGTCTTTCATATAAGTTGCAATGGTGAGATATGTGTCAGGAAACCAATATGAATTAACGGCCAAGGCGGCTTTATACATATCCTGCTCACTCACGCCTTGCGACGCCATAAGCTCTAGAAGGCCCAACATGGCCATTCCATGATTGCAGTCGGGGAAATGTGTTGAATTGCCACAACAGGGCCTATATATACCGCTCGACACCCTGTCCACAATGACCTGCTGTTGTGGCGTCAAATCAAAGAATTTGTGGTGGCTATAGTGATCCATAGCATTGCCTTTTGCCATAGTCCAACCGCCCGTTGAGGCAAATCCGCCAGCTGGCGGATTGCCTCCACCATATTTGGGATCCATCATTTCTCCGGTGTCTAAAATTGGATTCTTATTCGCCAATCCTAAAGCCCACAGTAGATTGAGGATATATCCTGCGTTGTCTTGAGTAATTTTGAGCTTGCCGCTACTTGTCCCGGTCAATAATTGTTTATATTCCTCTGTAAACTGGCCTCGGCCTTCATAAAGAGATTTAAATTTCTCTTCATCAATTACCCCCGTTTTGACAAGTTGCGCGCCAAGATCGCCCCACGAAACAGGCAAAACTACGCCGCTAGATGGCAGGACAGCTTCTTCAAGGTCTGAAATAGAAATATTTTGTGCTACATTTTTTCCAAAAAATATTTTTGAGGGATTCTGCAAAAAGTTGTACATAAAAATTATAGCGAGCACGGCTCCCGCGACAATAACAGTCATCGCCATCGCATATATTTTTTCTTTTTCTGTTGTTTTGTTTTCCATATTTTTTTATTTACTCATCGCAACAATCGGCGAGCTTATTCACTAAATCCTCGAGCTGTGAACTGCCTGTAGTGAGCGAGGTCGAACTGCCCTTTGCCGTTTCTTGGATTTTTTCTCCGGTGATTAATTTTAATTTTAGCGCCCAAAAGATGGAGTACACTTTGTACGCTTTTTCAAACATGCTTTTTGCTTTTTCTTTTTTGCCACCGGAGTGAAGCTTGTTGCCCACTTCGATAAGGCGCATAGCTGTAGCCAAAAGATGTTTAGAAATACACCACGTCTCGCCTTCGTTGTGTGGCATGAGTTCGGCCAGCAAGCTTTTTCTTATTTCACGAATTTCAAGCGATGCGTCAAAGTGCTCGTCTTTTTTAGTCTTCATGCCAGTAAAGAAAAAATGTTCTTCCAAACTAACCAGATTCATCACCGCCAAGCTCAAATCTTCAGCGGTAGACAAATCGACCCCCGCTTTTTCTTTGAGCGATTCTATTTTAGCAAGAAACTTGTCCATTGTTAATATTTTTTGGTTTATCCCGTTAGAATTTTCCATAATCATTCAATAAATTAGATTAATTGAGTAGTATTTTATTTTTTCTTTTTGCCCACTAGCCAAACTGAATTTCTAATGGGATCCATAGTTTTATGAAGGATAGTTCGACTAAGCTCACTATTTAAATCCTGAGCAGTTCGACCTGAGCTCACTGTCGAAGGTCTTGTCGAAGGGTCAAATGAATAAAATTAAAATCCCAATAACGATCATAGCAAGGCCAGCCCAAAACCGCACGCCCCTCATATTCGTCCTTTTCCATTCCTGCACTTTATCCACTAGCATTTTATCGGCCGCAACCCAAAGCACCGTAACAAGTGGCAGGATAAGAATCAGATTGTAGAGCATCAGATAACCAAAACCTTTAAAATATGTCACTTGATCGTGCAAAAGGCCTATCACCATAAGGTATGGCCCACCCATGCATGGAAACTGACAGATGCCAACCAAAATCCCTAGTCCAAACGCGGCAGGAATCGATGCTTTTTCCATTAATTGCCCCATGGCGGTGTGAGAAACCGATGGAAGTTTGAATTTAATCGGAAATCTCGGAAAAAATTCGTTAACTAGATTAATAACCCCGAAGACAATGAGGATTGTCGCCCCAAGCTTTCCCATAAAATGGGGCGTATTGAATAAATGCAAGACCTTCAATATCCCCAAACCTATCAGAAAATAGGCGGTAAAAATGCCGGCGATATACACGCCGCCAATCTGCAGAATTTTCTTTCTTGTCATTTGCATTCCAAATAAAAATGCAATCGTGATGAGTAAAATCGAAAACGAGCACGGATGAACGCTGTCTAAAACCGACGAGATAAGTACGAGCGGCAAAAGCCACGCGCCCCCATTGCTTAGATTCCAGACCAGTGAAGCGGTCACGGGGCTGTATTTAAGTATCACAACCCCGACGATAGCAACCACCACCACCGAAAGAATTATTAGTATTCTTTTCATAATGGTTATGGGGTTACCTCCGCTTTTATCTCCAGCTGAAGCGTGCTTCCTGAAGCATCGGTCAAGTAAATCAATCGATCAATCGTTCCTACACCAGCTGGACCATGGGCGTTCGGATCAAAAACCACTTCCACATCACGACTTTCCCCGGCTCCAATTTTTTCATTAGCCTTTGTTAGCGCCGAACTTCCATGTCCGGGCATTCCATAAGGTCCTTTTTTAGAATCACCACTTCCTATATACGCAGTCGTACACATACAAGAAGTAGAAATTTCTTTCACTAAAATATCTTTGGTGGTACTGTTGGAAACCTTAAATGTCTTGCTGACATTGCCGTTGGCCATAGAGATTGTCCCGAAATCATAAAACATTTCAGCCGCAGTTAACTGACTCGCACTTTCTGTTAAATTTTTAGATGTTGGCGATGACGCCTGACTTTTAGAAAGCATCCACAAAAAACCCACAAAGATTCCGCCAACCAGCACCCAGATAGCAATTGTTTTAATTGTGTTTTTCATATTATTTTATTTTTAAATAATAAATTATCTCCATAAATAACCAAAAGCCCTCAATGAGAGCTTGCATGAGGGCATCAAAAAAACTTTTCTTTTTTGGTGAAAAGAATTTTTAGACGCCTCTTAAAAAAGACGGGCTATTCTCAAGTAGCGACAAATAGCGCATAGTCTTTGTCGCGTAAATATCAAAAACGCTATTTTTGCGTGCGTATAATTTTTGAAAGTGATTTTGCTGATTAAAATGTCCCGGCGATAAATTTTTGATAATCAAATATAAAACAGCCAACAAGAAAAGAGCATACAAAATATCGGAGGCGGCGCTAGAAAACGGCAAGAGAAAGTTAGAAAACCCTTGAAAAGCCGCTATGTGATAAAACGCCATATCAGCCAACCCTAGCGGACACGAGGTGCCCCCCATAGAAAAAGGCACGCATCCCGCATTTGAATGATTCATGTCATGATTCATTGAAATAAATCCCAAAGCTGAAATCCCAATGAATCCTATTAGTAGTAATGCCAAAATATTTTTCATAACCCAATATTACCTCATTTAAATAAATTTACAACATTTGTCCGCGGAGACTTATTTGCCAACCCTTTTCAATCGTAACGAATTTAATACAACACTGATGCTGGAAAATGCCATTGCCGCGGCGGCAAAAACGGGATTCAGTAAAATCCCAAAAAATGGAAATAGCACTCCGGCAGCAACAGGAATGAAAGCAATATTATAGAAAAACGCCCAAAAGAGATTTTGTTTGATTATTCTCATCGTGCGCTTTGAAAGATCAATCACTTCTGGAACAAGCATTAAATCCCCTCTCATCAAAGTGATATTTGCTGACTCCATGGCGATGTCTGTTCCCTCACCCATGGCAATACCGACATTGGCCTGAGTTAAAGCTGGCGCGTCATTAATACCGTCGCCAACCATGGCCACGATCTTTCCTTGTTTTTGCAATTCGCGCACTTTTTCTGATTTTTTATCCGGCAAAACTTCGCTCATCACATTTTCTATTCCCACTTGGTGAGCAATAGCATGAGCGGTGAGATTGTTGTCCCCTGTAAGCATCCAAACATCGATATTATTATTTTTTAAAATTTTTATTGCCTCAATTGATTCTTTTTTTAACACATCGGCAACCGCCAAAGCGCCCTTAATTTGTTTGTCCACAACAAGGACCATTACTGTCTTGCCCTCGCCTTCGAGTTTCTTAATTTTTTCTTCATATGGAGAAACATCAAGTCCGATGTCTGCCATAAGAGCTCTATTGCCCAAATAAGCTTCGACTCTTTGGGATTGAATTTGTAAAAATCCGCGCAAACCCTTTCCGGAAATTGCTTTAAAATCTTCTAGTTTATATAGCTCAATTTTTTCTTTTTTCGCTTCGTCCATTATTGCTTTATCCAGAGAATGTGAAGATTTTTGATCCAAGCTTGTAGCATATTGCAAAATCGCTTTCGCCAAAGGATGTTCTGATCTCTGCTCCAGCGAAGCGGCGAGCTCTAAAACTTCCGCTGTTTTTCCATTCTCAAAAGCAATGATATCTGTAAGCTGTGGTTTTCCTTGTGTTAAAGTGCCAGTTTTATCCAAAATTACCGTGTTTATTTTATTGGCAATTTCCAAAGAAGTGGCATCTTTGATTAAAATTCCTTTAGCGGCGGCGCTACCTGAAGCGACCATGATGGCCATTGGCGTGGCAAGACCCAGCGCGCACGGACAGGCGATAATCAAAACTGCCACGAAATTAATCAAGGCAAAATTGAATGCCGGTACGGGCCCAAAGAAAAGCCAAGTAATAAAAGTTAAGATGGCAATAACAAAAACTACCGGCACAAAATATGAAGAAACCAAATCAGCAAGACGCTGAATCGGCGCTTTTGATCCCTGCGCTTCTTCTACCATCTTAATAATCTGAGAAAGGACAGTGTCTTTGCCGATCTTTGTCGCGCGAAATGTAAAAGTTCCAAATTTATTTATGGTACTGCCAATGACCGCGCCTCCGACTGTTTTGTGGACCGGCATTGATTCCCCTGTAACCATTGATTCATCAATTTCTGAATCACCTTCAACAATGACCCCGTCCACCGGCACTTTTTCGCCCGGCCTGACAATCACCACGCTTCCGACACCAAGCTCTGAAATGGGCACCTCAATTTCCTGTCCGTCTTTTAAAATTTTTGCTGTTTTTGGCTGAAGCCCTATCAACTTTTTAATCGCCTCTGACGCTCTTCCCTTCATCAAAATCTCAAAATATTTGCCCAAAAGAATCAGAACGATAATGATAGCCGATGTATCAAAATATATTGCCGGCGCCATTCCTTCTTTGGCAAAAAAATGCGGAAACATCGCGACTGCAGCGCTATAAAAATAAGCCGCCAATGTCCCGATGGCAATCAAGGTGTTCATATCAGCAGTGCGATATTTTACAAGTAGCTTGAGTCCGCTATAAAACTGCCACCCAACCCAAAATTGCACTGGCGTGGTGAGTATTAAAAGAGTCCAATAATTACTTAAAATTTTAGGAACAAAAGAAAACCATTCTGGAAAACTGCCCAAAAATATAAAAACCGAAAGAGCGCCGCCGACAATAAGTTTACGCTTCAGAATTTTTATTTGATTTTCACGCTCAATCTTTTCTTTATCTAAAACTTCTTCAGCCTCGCCCTCTTCCTCAATCGGTTTGTAGCCAGCATCAGTAATTACTTTAAAAATCTCCTCTTTGGTAAGTTTTTTGGGATCAAACACCACTTTCGCCCGCTGATTTGAAAAATCTATATCGGTATTTTTTATGCCCGACAATGTTTTGAAAGCATTTTCCACAATCATTGCGCAATGAGGCGAGTCCATCCCCAACACTTTTATTGAAATGGTTTCGGAATCTTTATCGCTTACCGCCCCCTCTTTTTTTACCTTGCTCTCCGTAGTCTTTTGAGGTTGAGAGCCAATGTCCAGCTTATATCCGACAGATTCAACCGCTTGAGCAAGGCCCGCCTCTGAAACAATATTTTCGTCAAATTCAATCAGAGTTGTTTCTGAAGCAAAATTCACCATGGCCGCGCGCACTCCGGCTGTTTTTAAAAGCACTCTTTCAATCGTCCCCGCGCAAGAAGCACAGTGCATCCCATAAATTTTATATGTTTCTTTTTTCATATTAAATATTTTTAATTTTATGCCATGTTAAATGTTCATATATGCTAGACCAAATGAAACCAAAACTGAGCGCAAACAAAAGCTCTTCTAGTGGAATGCCTAAAATCAAAATACCAGAAATAGCCTCAAGGTTCCAGACGCGCTCGACATACCCAGGGGACAACGCAATAAGCGTTAGAAAATATACAAAATAGATGCCGAGAAATATTAGGGCGCTTGTAAGCATTTTCTTTTTGAGATCGGGACGACAGTACCAAGCGGCAAGTCCCCCAATAATCATGGCAATAATAGCAGAATGCAAAGGATTTAAATTCGTCGCGATTAATAATATTAAAAGGACCAGTGGCGCAGATAAGATCGCCCAGACATGAAGTCTATGGCGAAGCGAGTGATGTTCTTCGGCGGACATGGCAGCATGCTGGCTTTTAAATATTTGCTCATACAAAATTACCGCGATACCACCGATACCAAATGAAAAAATCAAGCTTTCGATATCAAATCCTGTGCGCTCAGCAAGATTAAACAAAGATGGAGGAGACCAATATTCTGGGACGAAAAGAGGCTCGGTCAGACCAAGAATAGACGTCCACAAGCTCACAACCAGCATTTCCTTTTTCTGCTCTTTAGAATTAAGAAACGCGTAAATAACGAGCCAAATCACTATCAATATTAAACTCCAAATTAGCCAGATGTATTGCATATAGTTTTATTGTCGGCAAATATATTATTAAATTATTTTGCCTCGCTGACTAAACTTGAATTGTGCATCCAAACATAATATCCAGCAAATATCCAAGCAAAAACGAGCGCGTAGAAAGCGCCAAGTACTACACTGCCGAAATTAATCCATGTGAATCCGGGAAGCATTTCGAATAACGCATGGTGTAATTCTATTCCTCGCGCCGATCTCAAAGGTAATAAACCGCCGACAAGGCAGATGGCATACACCACTTCCGAACCAAGCACACATTTCCAACCGTAAGATTTTAATGAAAGTTTTTCCATAATTTTAAATTTTAAATAATAAATAGTTTTAATTTTTCGACCTTTTTTAATGATAACAACCACCACCAGAATGACCTGATTTTTTTGTTAACTATTGGCATTATTAATAATATTTTGAATAATTTGATCAATTTCTTTCGGCCTATCACCTAAATCAGCTTGCGGGAAAAATTGTAGCAGAATAATTGGCCGCATGCCTGAAATAAATACTTGTCCGTCTTTCGCATACACATTTATTTTACACGGCAAGCAGAGTCCGATTTTAATATCCTTATTCAAAAACTCATTGGCAAACTTTGCGTTACAAAATTCAACAATCTTAAACGATTCTCTTTTAAAGCCTTTTTCGGCTAAAGTCTTTTGCACATCATGAACATACAAAACCCGCATGCCAGCTTTGGCAATCTCGTCTTGCACGCTCTGGACCGCCTCGTCAAAAGTTTTCGTTGTAGTTGTGGTGTGGTCAAATTCCATAAATTTTATACATTAATTAACCGTTTAAATCTTTTTTCTTTTCTTCAAATTCTTCTTTGTTAATTTCGCCTTTAGCATAGCGCTGTCTTAAAATTTCTTCAGCGGTCTTGTTCTCACGAGGACCAGAAACAAATCCTCTTATCGCCCAAACAATTAAGTATATTATGCCCGCCCAAAACAGAAGCATGAAAATTATCATAAAAATGCCTCCGAATATTCCGAATCCAAAAAAATTATCGTAGTACATCATAATATTTTTTTATTAATTATTAGCTAAATTATAAATATCCAGTAATTCTTTGGTGGCTTTATTAATGTTTTTATTCTGCATCTGCGCTTTCACGTGCGTTTTGATGTGATTTTCAAGCAAAAGCCGATCCATGCTTTTGAGAGATTTTTGAATGGCAAGAGATTGATACAAAATCAAAGGGCAATATTTCTCTTTTTCAATAGCATTAATGAGCCCCTTCATTTGCCCTTGGATGATATTGGCCCTGTGAATGGCTCTTTTTTTAAGATTTGGATCAACACGGCTCATAGTTATAATAAAATTTATTAACAATACCCCCTAGGGGTATATTACACCCGACTGTCTTTTGAGTCAAACAGTTCAAAAAGAAGCCTCCGCGGCTTCTTTTTTGGTGAAAACTGTTTGGTTAATTCAAGAATTTAACGGCTCCCTGTTTAGGCAATATCTACTTTGGGGATTTTTAAAATATGTTCAATGTCTAGTTTATGCTTCATTCATATTATTTTGACGCCCCAGCTTCATTCTGTGCTCGTTCGACCATAAATTTTACCCCCTCGGTCATATTTTCTACCTCAAGTTTAATTTGAGGATGTTTGTGATGAAATACTCGAAAAACTTCATCGGCAAATGCTTGTCCTACCGTAGGAACTTTATCAAAATCAAAAACAATTATTTTGAATTTCTCAAGGTTCGTGAGCACTCTACGGGCTTGCGAACGAGAAATGTGCACGCCACCAATGGTATAGAGTTTCACTCGTATCTCTGTCTTGTCAAAACCGTAGTCATTTTCGCCAGCCAAATTAGTATATTTCTTAAAAACTTCACTTAGGTGTCGATCTGATGTGACGGATATTTTAAACATTACGCGCGTACCCCTCTTTATTTTCTTTACAGTTTTTACAAAAATATCGGGCGTTTCATTGTTCACAATAAGTTGATATCCAAAACTATCAAGAATAAAAACATCTCCCACCCTTGAGGTGAAGAAGATTCCTTCACCCGAATGAGATTTTGGCATGGTGGTTGTTTTGCCTTTCAAAATATCCTGAATTGCCTCCAGCTCCGACTTAAGTCTTCGTTGCTTCATAACATTACGAAAGACACCAACACCCGAATCTTGAATAATGAAAGAAAGGGTTTTGTTTGGAACTGACACCTCCACGCCAATACGAACCGACTTTGAGTGCTCGATTGCGTTGTTAAGCATCTCCGAAAAGGCAAAGGTGAAGATGCTTCGTATGTTTTCAGGAAGATTTTTTAATGCGGGAAATGTCTGTTCTATTTGATCAAGCACTCTATGCTCTTCAAGTCCTTCATTTTTAAATGCTTTTACATATTGAAGTGGAAATATTTCTTGATGGATCTGCGCATATTCAGGAAGCACATAAAACGCCTTCCTGGTAGAGCCGAACTTAATAAGCTTGTGCTCTACGATAAGCGCAGAAATCAAAAGATTTGTATATTGCCGAGAAATCTTAAATTGCCCCACTAAATCCTTGGAGTATAATTTGCCTTTTTCCTTAGCTATTTTTAGTATTTGATCCTTGGTTAACATAGATTGTAAAGTAATTGTAAACTAATCTATATTCGATTGTCAAGTAATTGTCAACTAAAGACGCTGGACGTCTTAGTTTGTATACATTGGGCCAAGAGATATATGCAAACTTTCTTATTCACATGCTTGCCATATGGGAGAAAGGACGGCATTTGACCTTTTACAATTCCCCATCAAATGACCCGTCTTTGATCCTTCCAGTTTCGACCGCCTTTGGCAAGTCTCGTGCGAAAAAGATGACAGAGCAGACCTCTAAAAGCGCAAATTTTAATTAAACCAAAAAAGAAGCCGTTGCGGCTTCTTTTTTATTTTGGATTTATTTTTTCATTTTACTCCTATTCCCCAAATAAGTCCCCAAAGCAGCTCCAGCTAACCCTATAATGATAAAAATTGCGTGTTTAAAAATTATGTCTTTCATAGATTAGTTTATTTTCTTCTAATTTTTGAAGGCTGTCTAGTCGATTTGGGGTTTTTATTTTTTAGCAATAAGATTCAAAATCAAAGACACCACTTTCTCCTTGTCTTTTGGATCACTGCTTGCAACAAGAATTGTGAGCGCCGTAAGCGCAGAAGAGGTGAGCTTGGATACATCTAAAATATTGGCTTGTTTCAAAAACCACACGAAAGTAAACGCCCCACTTCTTTTATTTCCATCAACAAACGGATGGTTTTTAACCATAAAATATAAAAGATGCGCCGCTTTTTCTTCTGCGCTTTCATATAGTTCTCTGCCCCCAAACGACTGCATCACATTACCGATAATTCCCGCGACAGATCCCTTACTTCTTTCCATGCCAAAAATATCAGTAACTTCTGATTTACGAGCAAGCTCTGCCTTTAATTCGGCAAGGCTGCCAGTAATTTTCTCTACCGTTAATTCAACTTTCTTTTTTGTCAGCTTCCCTTTTGGCAAAGCGTCTCTGTCATAAGCGTCAAGTGACAGCCACGTATCGGTGAAAAGCGACACAAGTTCAACCGCATCCCCCGCCTCCACAATGGACCCGGCAGGTAAAAGTTTTTTAAGATTTTCAACCACGCTCAAAAACTGCGCGTAATTTTTTGCGATGCGATTTTTGTTGATTGCATATCCATCGATAATATAGCTTCTCAATGTCTTTGTCGCCCATTGGCGAAATTGTATTGCCCGTGCAGAATTAGCGCGATACCCAACCGCAAGAATGATGTCCAGCGAATAAAATGCCACCGATTTGTCTGAATTTGCAATGTGCATTTTTTGCACATTGCTTTTTTCGTCAACTTCTTTGATTTTAAGAATATTTCCGATGTGTTTAGTAGCAACAGTACGATCAATATTAAAAATATCTGCAATTTGTGTCTGTGTTGCCCATATAGTTTCACGCGTAAAATCGCCCCGAAGCTCAATAGCTCCGTTTTTTGCCTGGTAAATTACTACGCCCTTATTTTTTTGTAATTTTTTTGATGTCATATCGACTAATTACGGTTTCATGCTATCAAATTTTTGGGATTTTTACAATTCCCTATTAAGCGCCTTTAAAAGCAAATTTTAATCAAACCAAAAAAGAAGCCGCAACGGCTTCTTTTTTGTTGAAAACCCTCTGCTTGATTTAAACATCCCAAATCGCCGCTTATTATTATATAGGTGCAGATATTTCTGTAATAATTCCACTTTCATAGGTAGAGACAAAATGTTGATGCATTACTGACAAATTATCAGCGGGATTGAGCTCAGAAGTAAGGATTACTTGTTTATTGTTGGCCAATAAGCTGTCTATTACCTCCATTATGGTTTTCTGTGTATCTACCATACATTTACTAACACGCTCTTCAATATTATCTATCATCACGATATCGTAACTTTGATAACGTTTTATAAAATCTGCAAATTTTTTTTCTTGGAGAGATTTAGTAAGTTCAGAATGAAACCGCTCACCTGTAATGTAAAAAATCTTATGCTTATCTTGGAGCGCATTTTTAATAGCCTGCAAAAGATGAGTTTTTCCAGAACGCCATTTTCCGTATACAAAAAATGGATTGTATTGCGGAGGATTTTTAATAATAGCCATTGCTACGGAATATGGCAATTCATTTTGACTATCTACGACAAAATTATCAAATGTGCGTTTTGAATTCATAATTTTTTCTTTCATAGATTTATTTTTTCATTTTACTCCTTTTGCCTAAATAAGTCCCTAAGGCAACTCCGGCTAACCCTATGATTATAAAAATTGCGTATTTAAAAATTATGTCTTTCATGTATTAGTTTATTTTCTTCCAATTTTTGAAGTTTGTCTGATTAATTTAAGGTTTTGATGATTGCCTGTTTAAGAAAATATCTGGTTTGGAAATTTTTTATTTGCTAGTTAGTTTTCATTTTTAGATGTTAATAAAGTATAAATATAAACTTCAACCTGTATAATAAGTGCTTTGAATCTTACTCTGTCATCATTGTATATTTTGTATATTTTCGAATTTCTATGCCTAATATCACTCAATGTAATATAAAAACTTTCCTGCTGTAAAATCAAAGGGTGATTATTTTGATCTCCTTCTTTCACTTTTAGATAGCCACCAAGTGCTTTAATGATCATTTCCCTTGTTTTTTTTGATGAATAAGAAATGTTTTTGTCCGCAATTTTGAAAGGAAGATTTTCGATTATTCTTGTGAGTGATTCGGCAACTTGAGCAACAAGATCCTCGCTTTTATTTATCATCAATGTAGTAATTGCGCCTTTGAAGCATTTAGCCAATTCCGGATCTATTTTATCCAGCTTATTTACAACCTCCTTTGTGATATCTGTTAGGGACAGATCGTTCTTCTCCTCATTTAACTTATCTATTTTCAATTCCAAGTCATCAATCCTGCTTTTAAGATTTTCTATTTTGCCATCCCCCACATGAGCTGGGAACAAGATAGATGAAGATTGTAAAGATTCCAAGGCGGTATTGCTCAAGGAATTAATGTGCATAATCTGATTCGGCACATTTACCATAAGAGATTTCGAGACGTCCTCAATGCCAGGAAGAAATGCAGCGAGCCTTTCTTGATTAATTTTAACTGTATCAATTGCCACATTTAGTGTCGCTAGTAATGGCTTATTAATAAAATCATAGGAAGGCCTCACAGACAACATTTCCGTATCTATTGCTATTCTGCCAACATTAGAGAGCGTATCACCTAAAACTCGTGCAGACTCTAAAATAGGAAACAATGTCTTAGAGGCGTTGCCAATAGAGGCCCTCGTTGATTCCAATAAGTCATGATCTAATTCGAATATGCGGTGCGATAAAGTTGACTGACCGGTGAAAAGTGGCTCCATTTTAGCCCGTAGTGTATTTAATCCTATTGTTGGTTTTTTAAACAAATCACCACCAATAAAATCATTGGTTGTTTTTAGGTTATTTTTTTCCATAAATTAAGAAACAAAAATTGAATTTAGCCAACTTGTATATACCACATTTGTAGGAGCTTGTTCCTTTGCGATAGCAAAAAGATCTAGAGTATTTGGTTGGGACTTTGAAATTGTTTCTTTTACATAATTTTGTAATTCAACATTCGTTTGAAATTTAGATTTAGAGTAGTGATAAAATAGATTTTTTATAAGAGTCTTGTTTTGTTCGTCGTTAGTTCCAAATTCTTTCAAATATTTTAATATTTGTTTAAAGAGATTTTTAATATCTCTATCAAACATATTATTAATAAGAGGAAGATTAATATAAGAAATTATTTTAGTTTTTAAATCCGCATCTTTTAAAGACTGGTACGGAAAATGTTGCGTTAAAAGAATAATGTAGTCGTCTATTGCTTGTCCATTAAACACATCTTCTTTTATTTTTAAATATGATTCTTTTAAGCACGGGTAGTCCTCTTCTAATAAATCTCGTGAAAGCAATAAATGACAGATGTTTGAAATGTCCTCGGGAACCTCTTTTAACCTATTTAACAATTCTACCGTTTCATCTCTTTTTATTTTCTCATACAATTCTTTATTGTGTTCATTAATATATTTTTTAGTACTTTCAACAGCATCTTTTATTTCTTTAATTTTTTCATACTGACGATTTATATACCAAGCAAGAAAAATACCCAAAACTGTAAAAATAAAAGAAAATCCGCCCAACAAATAACTCGCAAAAGAAATTTGATTACCAAGCTGATCATTTTGATTTTTTGCCCCACCATAAAGAAGTCTGTAGTCATCCTTAAGGTCTATTATTTTATCTTCAATGTTTTCTATCTGTTGAGTATTTTCTTTAACTTGATCCTGCATTTGAACCCAAGTTTGAGCATAGGATAATTTACTCGTAAAAAATATACCCAAAACAACCAGAATGATAATAATTTGATTTTTTTGTGATGGATTAGTTTTCATAATTAAATTCTTTAAACTTGGTCTTTAATTTATTTAAACTTACTTTAAGATGTTACTCAATATTTTCTCACTCTCCTCGCCCCCTCCCTGCCCCTGTCAAGACTACGAATATACACGACAAAATCTCTCAAATTAATTTTTTATATAATTAATAATTTCTTCATCTTTTTCTGCCGTTTCGTCAAGTGTTGCCTTCGGCTCGCTATCTAAAAATTTTTCTTTATTAAACATACCATAATTGAAATTGAGGATAAGATTTTTTGTCAGTAAAATCCAGATATTTATCATCTTCCCATACAAGCTCGGTAAAATTTTCAAAATCTTCGCTATATCCACGGCACATGACTTTAAACCGATTGAATGGATTAAATCGTAAAATAATTTTTGCAAAAAATGGCGTGAGTTTAATTTCCATAATTTTACATTAATCGATAATTTCCTCGGTTAGTAAATTCTAGGTATCCCCTATCTCGCAAAACTTGTAATTGTTGGCGAATTTTATCTTTAATGTGACGATTGTCTGGATGTTTCTTGCCCAATTCTTTTTCAAACGCATAAACCTCATCAAGTGAAAAATCCTTACATCCAAGCTTATCAACACACACCATAACATCCAATAACCAACCCTTCGCTTTGATTTCCTTTTCTTCCCGTAAGAAAAGAGTCTTTTGCCATTCCGCAAGCACTTTTTCTTTTGGTTCAACTTTCTTATCTTTTATAAAAAATATTTTTCCAGTTTGTGGAATACTTTGTAAAAGAATATTACAGCCAACCCAACCGGCACGCCTTGCAGTTGGCGCAAGCGGCTTTCGCTTCTCGATTATTTCGGGAATAAAAAAGTGTTTTGGTATAACGAGAAAATTTCGCACTTCAAAATTTTGTAAATCGTAATTAAGCAAGAAAAAGTTTGGATTATTACTACTTTGTAATCGCTCGATCATTGTACGATATGCACCATCTACTATTTTTGTTCCCACGCTATCTTGTTTACTTTTTAATTCGTAATCTTCTTTACAATTTGAACAGTAAAAATCGGCAACAGGTTGATTATTTGGATATTTATCAATATTAAGATGTCCGCAATTTGGACAAAAAATAGCATTGTCAACCCACGCCTCGGTTAAAACACGAACCTTTTGTGATTGGCTTTTGTAAGTATCAGCAAGCTTTAAATCAAAAGTTAATTTCATAAATTTACGATAAGAGGGCCTTGCCCTTGGCGAGCCTCGCTCAAAAACTATTTATAATTTTTGAACGGTGCGGTGAATGATTTAGAACCTATTTTGTGACTGAAAAAGAATTTTTCATGCCGAATTTTACTTGACCTCACCCCTAAAAACAAAAACTTTGTTATCAGGAAGCCAAGAAACTACTCTGCAGTCATAGCCGAGCACATCTTTTAGCGTGCGAAAAGTTGTTAAATCTGGTCCCGAAGGAATTGGCGCGCCCTCTTCATCCCAATGAGTATGACTGAAGTATCTATTTCCCTCGTTGACCGATAATCTCTGAGCGACACCCATCACCTCTCTATCATTTAGTTCGTCGTTTTTGCCTTCTATAATCTCCTGCGTATCACCTGCAACCACCAAACCATATTCCCGCCTTTCTTCCTTGCTACGATTTATCAATTGCAGCTCCAATTCATTTGGTGCTTGCACCTCTAAAATCATGTCCCAGACCTCTATTGTTTCACCAATAGCCAAACCAGAAAGTAGTTCTGCAACTTTAATTTGGTCGCCCTTAAATAACGCCTCCGCCAAGCCAGAGATGCGATTACAGTTATTCATTTTAATTTTTTCTATTTTTTCCATAATTCTTGGAGCTGGATAGTTGAGGATGTTAGGACCTATTGGCAAGAGAATCCCGACTCATTTTATATACCTAATTTAACATCTAAGTCGGCCGAGATCAATAATTAAGCATTATGTGGTTGTTGTTTTATCTATTCAAATATGGGACGGCACAGATTTTTATAATCCGCTTAATTGGCTATTTAATTCACGCTCAAGTGTTGCCGAAAAATCGCGTATAATCCCCTGTTGGTCAACTGGTAAAAAGGCTCCGAGCTCATTTTTAAAATTAATTTTCTTCGCTTCTGCAATAATACTGTCTTTAATTGGACTAAGTTTTTTCTTTTGTTCCGGAGAAAGCATGCCTTTGCGCATTATAAAATAAAGATCATAAAAATCCCTTGGTTTTTTGCGTTCAACCAATGCTCCAAAAATCTTTTCTTCAATAATTTCCGCCTGCGGTAAATGAATAATGGTATATGTAGGCACAAAATTGTTTGCAACACTATCTACCTCCCCTTTTATCACCTTATCATTTCGCGTCGAAATATTTATTTCTACACTGATTGGTTGATGATCAAATACTTGAAACGTGGCGATCCCTAGATATCCACCGCTCGTTGCGCCAAACCGCTGACCAAGCGTAACATGTATTCCCATCTTCTCTATTTCAGCAAGTGTTTTTATAAATAATCCCTCCACAAAAGACTTTACGTCATGGCTCAGAACACCGAAAAGAGAAAAATCTAAATCTTCGGAAAAACGTGGGCTACCATAAACAATTCTTAGCGCCGTGCCACCTTTGAACAATAATTTTTGAGCATCCGGTAATTTATATAATTCTGTTAAAAAAACATGCTGAAAATATTCCCTGATAATGTTAGGAAATACTCCCATTTGGTGCTGTTTGCCTAATTTTTCTAATGTTTCTATTGAGATCATTTTAATGTTGATTTAATTATGCTGAGTAGTTTCGGATTGTTGAATAATTTTGCGTAGCGTAGTGCTTTTTCCGGATTGATTTTTTCTTTATTAAACCGAGAAATTGGTTTTTGCTTATTTTTAAGTCGTAAATAATTTGCATCCACGAATGCTTTCTCGGCATCCGCAAGATAAAAACTTAATCCTTGTTGTTTTTGAATTTCGTATCCAGTATAACCAATTTTTTTTATTTTTCGATAAGAAAAAACTTTTCCTAATGTTTCAAATCTACGCGTGGCTTTAGTCGTTACTGAGGTGATTTCATAAACCGTTTCAGGAATTACACCGTGATAGGACAAGGCAAATTCAAGAGAAATATAGGACGGACTGTAAAGTTTGTTGGCAATATAAACATCCGGAGGCAAGATGTCTGGGAAAACATAAAGTCCCTGTTTGAGCTGTAATATAAATCCTTGTTTTTTATACCTGTGAAGCAGGGCAGATGTAGCAACAGCAGACACACCAAAAAGCAAGCAAATATCGCTTGGACTGAATATATATAGCTTTTTACCCTTTATTTTAGTGGCAAAAACTGTTTGATTCACTAATTTAACCATATTGTCAATTTACCAGAACGCTTTAAAAAAGTCAAGAAAATACTTCCACCTTCCAAAAAAAACCTCCGATCGAGGGTCTTTTTTAGGTGAGCGGGTAAGGAGAGTCGAACTCCTGTCAACAGGTTGGAAACCTGTGGTAATACCGTTATACGATACCCGCCTTCGCCTCGCCGAAGCTCTGCTTTGCAGAGCGTAGGCTGGGCTTCGCTCGCCTTTCGGCTTCGGCTATGGCGAGGCAAGCCCGCCACAAAGCCAATGCGATTAGCTGCAAAATTTAGCGCCCCGCCAACGGCGTGGGCCAACGCTCTATAACCAAATTATCAAAAAATTGTCTTTTCGTCCATCCCCCACCCTCTCCTTAACTCAACTCCCTCCAAATTTCTTATTTTCCTATTCGCGCGAATTAGAGATTGATTTGGAAAGAAGTTGAACGACTTCTGGTAATGATTTAGAAATAGAATAGTACACACTCAAACTTTTTTGCTGACAATCCACTATATCCAGCTGGCGCAAAATGGCCAGATGTTTGGAGGTGGATGTAAATGATAAATTGATTTCTCCCGCAATTTCCGCCACCGTCATCACCTTTCGTTTTAAAAGAATTTTTATTATAGCAAGCCGCCTGCGATTGGCCAACCCCTTAAATATTCTTTCGAGTTGTTTCATATTTCTAATATTTATATTTTTTACTTAATAACTCTACGACTTTATTTTATACCAATTCCTTATTTTCCTATTCGCGCGAATTAGAGTATAAAGGATTAAAAAATGATTTAAAAAATTTGAAAAATTAAGAAGTAGTTTACTTCAATGCCCACCAGTAGACACGATATGGTTTTGGCCCCACGAATGGCTGGCCATTTACAAAGATAGTCGGCGTGCCGTAGATATTGGTCGTAGCAACTTCATCAAAAAGACTGTTGACCGCACTGTGAGTGCCAATATCTACTGCACATTTTTCAATGGAATTTTCATCATACCCCGCTTTTACTGCTAGGCTCAAAACATAATTGTTATTAGTCAAATCTTCCTTTTTTGAAGAAAAAAGCGAGTCGTTGAAATTCCAAAATTTTTGCGGGTCTTGTTTTTGGGCACAATAGGCATAGTTAGAAAGATATTCACTGCCCGGCTTAACTGGAAAATGTATAAACGTATAGTCGGATGGATGATTTTGTAAAAGCTCTTTCACGACAGGATATGTTGCGCGCGTGTAGTCGCACAGATAACATCCGATAAAAACCACCTGATTTTTAGAATCTATTTTTTGGCGTGGAAAATCATCCAAATTTACATTGGTGAGATTTAAATTTGATGCTTGCGGACCACCGACTGAACAGCTGGCACCAGCTTGCGAAATTTGGTTGTTTGAACCAGCGGGATCAAAGACACAAAAAGCGCTTGAATTTAATCCGCTACAGCTTCCGTATCTTAAGAAATTGTATCCCCCATATATTGTGTAGATGGTGCTAGCAACCATCAAAATGAAAAATGTCCATGCTAAAAGTTCAAAATATTTGTTGAAAACTTTAGCTAAAAATATGGAACGCTTCAACAAACCTCCCGAAACTTTGGCGCGCACTTTTTCCTGAAATCCGGTATTGCAGGAACGAAATGTTACTCTGCGAAAAACACAATCCAGCGCCTCTTTGGCAAGCTGGCGATAAGACAAGCTAAAAATTCCCAAGACAGAAAATACAATTAAAGCGACTAGACACAACATACCAGGTAGTAGAAATTCGACTTAAATATTTTATAATCAAACCAAACTTCTTGTTTTTATTTTTTAAATCTTATTATTTTTTTAATAATACAATATTTTGTTGCCTTAAGACAGTCGAATTTTCACTACCTGGCATATAATTATAAAATTTGAATTATTTTTTTAATACTTTCGACAAAAATTTTCGCTTCTTCCAGAGTGTTGTAAAAATAAAATGATATACGCACCGCGCCAGCTACGCCACGCGCATTAAACCACGAATGCACGCAAAATTGTCCTGAGCGCGTCATGATATTGGCAGAGCTATCGAGCATTAAAGTGATTTGGTGCGGATCGATATTTTTAAAATTAAAAGAAATTATGGAGCCTCGCAAATCTGAATTTTCCGGACCGATGATTTTTATTCCGTTTACTTTTTGCAATTCGTCTGTGATAAATTTATTTATTTCTTTTTCTGCCTTAGATATATTTTCCCAGCCGACATTTTCTAAATATTTTACCGCCTCGTGAAGACCTATTATCCCCGCGTAGTTTTGCAGACCACCCTCAAATTTATCCGGCACTGGCAAAAAGTGGTGTCCTCGATAATCGGAAAAATCAACCGTTCCCCCACCCACTATAAACGGATCAAGTTCTGCTAAAATCTCCTTTTTTCCATACAAAACCCCTGTGCCTGTCGGGCCAAGCATTTTATGTCCAGAAAACGCTAGAAAATCTACATCCAAGTCTTTCACATCGATTTTTTGGTGTCCAGCCGCTTGCGCCGCGTCGAGCAAAACCTTTGCGCCAAATTTATGCGCGATTTTTATAATTTCTTTGGCAGGAATAGTGACGCCGTCCAAATTTGAAGTAAGGCCCAAAGCAACCATTTTTACTTTAGGGCTCATGGCTCGCTCAAATTTTTCCAAATCAAAAGTATTGTCATTTTTAGAATAAATCACTTCGTGCAAAGCTCCAGATTTTTTAGCGGCAATCTGCCAGGGAATTAAATTTGAATTATGTTCTTTATCTGAAGTAAAAATAATATCGCTAGGTTTAAAATCAAAAGAGTGCGCGACTAAATTTATCGCCTCAGTGGTGTTTTTTACAAAAATTATTTCATCTTTTTTTGCTCCGATAAATTTGGCAATTTGTTGGCGCGCTTCATCCGCTTTTTTGGTCACCGCTTCGCCCAAAGAATGCATACTGCGCCCACCGCAAGAAGAATAATTTTGATAATAATCAATTTCGGCGTCTATTACACTTTTGGGCTTGAGCGTCATGCAGGCATTATCAAAATACACCAAAGGCGCCTTGCCGTTTTTGTCTGCATTTTTTTGTGTAAAAAAAGGAAAATCTTGCCTGATTTTTTGAATATCCATAATACTTGAGTTGGTAGTTGTTACTAAAATTTAACTTATTTATATACAGCGTGATCACCTATAACTAAAAAGCACGCCTCTTGCTTTGAAATGTATGTAAACAAAATACGATATTTGAAATTCACCGAGAAGCTATGTCGTCCAGACAATCTTCCGTGTAGTTTATGCACTTTGAGAAATTTGTGATCGCCTTTTTTAAATAACTCTATTTTTTCTAAAATTTCTTCTTGTAAATCTGCCGGTAGCGCCCCGCATTGTCTGACAAAAGAAGGCGAATAAGAAACTTTCATAAATAATTAAGACAATTTTTTCATCAATTTTTTAAGATCACCGCGCAAAATCTTTCCCTCACCAACTTCTTGTTCCGCTTTAAGCACTGCATTCACCGCCTCCTCCTCAGCCAGAAGAACAAGCGCCTTACGCACCACCTCGGCTTTATTATTGGCATAGCCCTTTTTTACCAGCCCTTTAATAAGCTCCTCTAGATGGCCTGGGATTGGTACTGAAATAGTAGTCATAGTTTTAAATGTATTATATTATAATATGATATCATCATATATCATATTAATTTTGCGGTCAATGCTTTTACTTATTATTTGGTCCGCCTTCGCCATGCTACAGCGGGACAAGTCGGGGTGCTGAGAATCGGACTCAGGCCACGTGCTCCCAAAGCACGTATACTACCGCTATACTACAGCCCGTTTTATCTTTAACGGGGCAAGAAGCGAGCGTACCACCGGCATACTATTCCCCGATAACTAGAAGTTTAATGAAATTACGGAAATAAG